>CAMDHL010000256.1 GCA_945898105.1 Comamonas sp. lk
ATGGCTTCAGGGCTGTAGCCTTTGACGTTGTCGCGCAGCGCTTCGTAATTGCTCGTGCGATTGGCGATAAAAGTTTCGTCCGTCAAACCTTCTTCAATCACCGTGTGGATTAGCGCGTTCAGCATTGCCACATCGGTGTCGGCCTTGAACTGCAAGGTGCGCCAGGCATGTTGCCCAATGTCGGTGATACGCGGATCGGCAAGCACGATTTTGGCGCCGCGCTTGGCCGCGTTTTTCATCCAGGTGGCGGCCACCGGGTGGTTGGACGTGGGGTTGGAGCCGATGATAAAAATCAAATCTGCGTGTTCAACGTCGTTGACCTGATTACTCACCGCGCCCGAGCCCACGCCTTCAAGCAAAGCGGCCACGCTGGAGGCGTGGCACAAGCGGGTGCAGTGGTCCACGTTGTTGCTGCCAAAGCCGGTGCGCACCAGCTTTTGGAACAAATACGCTTCTTCGTTACTGCCCTTGGCCGAACCGAAACCAGCCAGCGATTTGGGGCCATGCGTATCGCGCAAACCTTTAAGGCCACCAGCGGCCAGCGCCATCGCTTCTTCCCACGTAGCTTCGCGGAACACGTCCGACCAATCGGCCGTATCGCGGTTGAGGTGGTTGATCTGCTCCGGGTCTTTGCCCACACCGGCTTTGCGGATCAGCGGCACCGTCAGGCGCTGCGGGCTGGCCGCATAGTCAAAACCAAAGCGGCCTTTGACGCACAAGCGGCTGTGGTTGGCGGGTCCGTCGCGTCCGTCCACGCTAACGATGACGTTGTCTTTCACGTTGTAGGTCAGCAAGCAACCGACGCCGCAAAACGGACATACCGAGTCCACTTTTTTGTCCACCACTTGGGTGCCCACTTGCGTCTTTGGCATCAGTGCGCCCGTGGGGCAAGCTTGCACGCATTCGCCGCAAGCCACACACGTGCTATCGCCCATAGAGTCGTGCAGGTCAAACACGATTTCACTGTGCGAGCCGCGCATGGCGTAGCCGATGACATCGTTCACCTGTTCCTCGCGGCACGCACGCACGCAGCGGTTGCATTGAATACAAGCATCCAGATTCACCGCCATGGCGGGATGCGACATATCGGACTTAGGTTGGTCGCGGCGCAAGGCTTTGAGTGCGGGACGTACCGTAACGTCCATCCGCGCAGCCCAATCACTGAGTTCACCATGCTGGCCTGAGTTTTTGATACCCGTCGTATCTCCTAAAGCAGCGGCACCAGAAGAAGCATCGTTCCACTTGTATCCCACATCCGGCATGTCCGAGAGCAGCATCTCCAGCACCATCTTCTGGCTCTTGACCGCGCGCTCGCTATTGGCCTTCACCTCCATCCCCTCGGTCGCGCTACGGCAGCAGCTGGGAGCCAGGGTGCGCTCTCCGTTGATTTCGACCACGCAGGCGCGGCAATTGCCGTCGGCGCGATAGCCGTCTTTGTAGCAAAGGTGCGGAATATCCACTCCGTGGCGCTTGGCCGCTTTGAAAATAGTCTCGCCCTCATAAGCGTGGATCGTTTGCGCATCGAGTTTGAACTCGATCGTTTTGAGCGTCACTTCTGACAGCTTGGTAGGTGCATTCATATCAGGCCACCTCTTGGGGGAAATATTTTTGAACGCAGCGCACGGGGTTGGGCGCTGCCTGGCCGAGGCCGCAAATAGAGGCGTCGGTCATCACAATGTTGAGATCTTCCAGCGTCTGGTGGTCCCAGTGCGTAGCCTGCATTAAGGTGGCGGCTTTATCGGTACCGACGCGGCAAGGCGTGCACTGGCCGCAACTCTCGTGCGCGAAAAAGCGCATCATATTGAGCGCCGCATCGCGGGCCTTGTCTTTGTCGCCCAGCACGATGACCGCGGCCGAGCCGATAAAGCAACCATGGGGCTGCAAGGTGTCAAAGTCCAACGGGATATTGGCCATGCTGGCGGGCAATATGCCGCCCGACGCGCCGCCGGGCAAGTAGGCATACAGGCTGTGCCCATCGGCCATGCCGCCGCAGTATTCATCGACCAATTCGCGCAGGCTGATACCTGCAGGCGCCAGCTTCACGCCGGGGCACTTCACGCGACCACTGACGCTAAAGCTGCGCAAGCCTTTGCGCCCGTTGCGCCCGAAACTGCTAAACCACTGCGGGCCTTTTTGCACGATGTCGCGCACCCAATACAGGGTCTCGAAGTTGTGTTCTAACGTGGGGCGACCAAACAGGCCCACTTGCGCGATATAGGGCGGGCGCATACGTGGCTCGCCACGCTTGCCTTCAATACTTTCAATCATGGCGGACTCTTCGCCGCAAATGTATGCGCCAGCGCCACGACGCAAATAAATCGTCGGCAAGGGGCACGGCGGATTCGCCTGCAAAGCCGCGATTTCATGCTCCAATATGGCGCGACAGCCATGGTATTCGTCGCGTAAATATATATAGCAAGCGTCTATACCAACCACTTGCGCGGCGACCAGCATGCCTTCCAGAAAACGGTGCGGGTCCCGCTCTAAATAGGTGCGGTCTTTAAAGGTGCCGGGCTCGCCTTCGTCGATGTTGACCGCCATCAGTTTGGGGGCGGGTTGATCCCGCACGATGCGCCATTTGCGCCCTGCCGGAAAACCCGCGCCACCCAGGCCGCGCAGGCCTGAGTCTTCCATGGCTTTGACGATAGATTCACCATCCTGCTTGCCCTGCGATACGGCAGCGGCTAATTTGTAACCACCCTGCGCCAGATACGCTTGCAAGCCCACGTAAGCGGGGGCCACTTGCACATCTTTATGGGATGGTGACACCGATTTCTCGCTGTACGCCGCAGCATCAAAGGCTGCGTCTTGCGTAGCGGGCGGGTGTTGGCAAGCTTGCCCATGCACAGCGGCGGCAACACGCTCAAGCGTAGCAAAGGGAACCGGGTTTTGGTCCACCACCGCAGCGGGCGCTTGTTCGCAGCGGCCAATGCAAGGGGCTGCAATAACGCGTACGTCATCACGCCCCAGAATGGCCGGCAAGCGAGCCAGTAAATCTTTGGCGCCGGCCATTTCGCAGCTCAGGCCATCGCACACGCGGACCGTGATGGCGGCAGCCTGTGCATCCCCGCGCAGCACTTCAAAGTGGTGATAAAAAGTAGCGACTTCGAACACTTCGGCCATGCCGATGCGCATTTGCTTGGCTAAGGCCACCAGATGGCGGTCATGCAGGCAGCGGTACGTGTCGTTAAGCTGGTGGAGATATTCAATCAACAACTCGCGCGGGTGTGGCCCCTGGCCCAGCAGGGCCTGCACTTCCAGCACAGCGCTGTCTTCAGGCTGACGACCTTTGAGTTTGCTTTTGCTGCGGATGCGCTTGCGCATATCGTCCACCGTGCCCAATCGGACGGCGGCGGGACTGGAAATCGTGGTCTGGTTCATGGCGTTGGGGTACAAATACCCGTGAAATTAGCGCCAGAGTATGGGTGCATAGGACTAAGGCCGTCCAATTGAATCGCTACATTGAACCATTCAATACCTGAATGACGCGATGCAGCAAAAGATGAGCTGCAAACTATCCTAGCCAAAATCGTAGTCCGACGGCCAGGGTTCGATCACCGAGCCTAAGCCGGCCCTGTCTGGCCTTCTAAAGCCTGCAGCTCGTCCAGCGTATTGGCATTAAAGAATGCCAGCGGATCATCGCCAGGCTGATCAAAGGGAACGACCACCAGCCGCTGCTGCGCGGCCCAAGCGTCTATCTTG
>CAMDHL010000257.1 GCA_945898105.1 Comamonas sp. lk
CGGTTGCGCTGGTATTGCGTATGACGCCGCTGCACGATACTGCGATGTGGCAAGAGGCCAAGAGCCCGGCCATTGCACAATGGGTCATGACCGGACTCAAGCCCTGGTTGCCCCAGACCTTTGGAAAATTCTTACCTTGAGCGAGCGAAATTAGCATGTGTGGAATCGTCGGCGTTGTCAGTAGCGCACCCGTGAACCAGCTCATTTATGACGCCTTGCTGTTGTTGCAGCACCGCGGTCAGGATGCGGCGGGCATTGTGACGCAGCAGGAAAACAAGTTTTTCATGCACAAGGCCAAGGGCATGGTCAAAGACGTATTCCGAACCCGAAATATGCGCGCACTGCCGGGTAACTGTGGGCTGGGCCAGGTGCGTTATCCGACCGCCGGCAATGCCTTCAGTGAAGAAGAGGCTCAACCCTTTTATGTGAATGCACCCTTTGGTATCGTACTGGTACACAACGGCAACTTGACCAACGCGCAAGCCCTCAAGCACGAGTTGTTTACCGTGGATCACCGGCATATCAACACCGAGAGTGACTCCGAAGTGTTGCTTAATGTGCTGGCACATGAAATCGAGCGCACCACGCGCGGCATGCCTTTGCAAGCAGCGCATTTGTTTGCAGCCGTTCGCAATGTGCACCGCCGTATCAAAGGTTCGTATGCGGTGATAGCTTTGATTGCTGGCCACGGTGTTTTGGCATTTCGCGACCCCTTTGGTATTCGCCCTCTGTGCATAGGGCGCGGCCCGGAGCAAATTGTGTTGGCCAGCGAATCGGTGGCATTGGAAGGAACCATGCACCAGTTTGAGCGTGATGTGGCGCCAGGGGAGGCAGTGTTTATCGATTTACAGGGCAATATGCAGGCGCAGCAATGTGCGGATGCGACAGTGCTCAACCCCTGTATTTTTGAGTTTGTATACCTGGCCCGACCCGACTCGGTGATGGATGGAATTTCGGTTTACCAAGCACGCCTTAATTTGGGGCAAACCTTGGCCAAGCGCGTGATCTCCACGGTGCCGCCCAATGAAATTGATGTGGTGATTCCCATTCCCGAATCGAGCCGCCCCAGCGCAGCGCAATTGGCGCAATTACTGGGCTTGCCGTATCGCGAAGGTTTCGTCAAAAATCGCTATGTGGGCCGTACCTTCATCATGCCCGGACAGGCGGTACGCAAAAAATCGGTGCGCCAAAAGCTCAACGCAATTGCGAGCGAATTTAAAGGGCGCAATGTACTGCTGGTGGATGACTCAATCGTGCGCGGCACCACCAGCCAGGAAATTGTGCAAATGGCGCGTGATGCCGGTGCGCGTAAGGTTTATCTGGCCAGCGCTGCACCGCCGGTGCGCTTTCCCAATGTGTACGGCATCGATATGCCTACGAGTTCGGAGCTGGTCGCCTACAACCGCTCGGTGGAAGAAGTGCGCGCCATCATTGGCTGCGACGCACTCATTTACCAGGACGTCGATGCCATGAAAAAAGCGATCGGCTCACTCAACCCCGCTATCAAAGACTTTGATGCCTCGTGTTTTGATGGCGTGTATGTCACTGGCGATGTGGGCGTGGCAGATATTGCGCGGTTGAGTGCGGCGCGCGTTAGCAGTCATGAAGACGAGCAAGACAGTTCGCGCCTAGCCTTGCCCAACCCCGCTTGAATACGTGAACCGCTTTAACTGAGCCATACGCCATGTCAACCCACAATCTGCCCCCCGGACTACATCCTGACACCCTGGCCCAGCGCGTGGCCATGGAGCCCAGTCAATATGGCGAAAATTCCGAAGCGCTGTTCCTTACCAGCGGCTATGTGCAGCCCTCGGCCGAGGTGTCGGCGCGCCGTTTTGGCGGTGAAGACGAGGGCTACACCTATGGTCGTTCGGGCAATCCCACGGTCAGTAGTTTTGAAATGCGCCTGGCGGCCATGGAAGGAACCGAGGCAGCGTTAGCCACCTCCTCGGGCATGTCGGCCATCATGTTGATGCTCTTTAGCCTGCTCAAAGCGGGCGACCATGTGCTGTATTCCCAGTCCATGTTTGGTTCCACCCTCAAGTTGATCGGCTCGGAGTTTGCCCGCTTTGGCGTGGAGTCCACCGTGGTGTCGCAAACCGATTTGGGCGCGTGGAAAGCCGCAATACGCCCCAATACCAAACTGCTGTTCGCCGAGACGCCGACCAACCCCTTGACCGAGGTCTGCGATATCCAAGCGCTGGCGGATCTGGCCCACAACGCCGGTGCTTTGCTGGCCGTGGACAACTGCTTTGCCACGCCGGCCTTACAACGCCCCATGGATATGGGCGCCGATATCGTGACGCACTCCGGCACCAAGTATCTGGACGGGCAGGGCCGCGTCATGGCAGGGGCACTGTGCGCCAGCGACGCCCTGATTAACGGAAAATGTCTGCCGGTCATGAAAAACAGTGGCATGGTGTTGTCGCCCTTCAATGCTTGGGTAGTGCTCAAAGGGCTGGAAACCTTGAACATCCGTATGCGCGCCCAAAGCGCCCGCGCCCACGCATTGGCGCAGTGGTTAGAGCAGCATCCTTTGGTGGAACGTGTCTTTTATCCAGGCCTACCCAGCCATCCGCAACATGATTTGTCCATGAAGCAGATGTCTAATTTGGGCGGCGCGGTCGTGTCTTTTGACTTAAAGGCCAGTAGCCCGGAGCTAGCGCGCAGCCGCGCTTTTCATGTGCTGGACAGTTTGCGTGTGCTTTCTTTGTGCACCAACTTGGGCGATACCAAAACCTTGCTGACCCACCCGGCTAGCACCTCGCACGGTAAATTGTCCGAAGACCAGCGCCAGGCCGCGGGTATAGGCCAGGGTTTGATCCGGGTAGCAGTTGGTTTAGAACATGTGGGTGATATGCAGGACGACTTGCTGCGCGGCCTGGACACACTTTGAATCTCAATTGGCATGACTAAAACACGCACCCGCTTTGCGCCTTCGCCTACCGGTTTCATACACCTTGGGAATATTCGCTCTGCTTTGTACCCATGGGCCTTTGCTCGCTCTACCGGTGGCGACTTTATTTTGCGCATCGAAGACACCGACGAAGACCGCAGCACGCAGGCCGCTGTCGATGTCATTTTGGAAGGTATGCGCTGGCTGGGGCTGGACCCTGACGAAGGGCCGTTCTACCAAATGCAGCGCATGGCGCGCTACAAAGAAGTATTGTTGCAACTACAAGCAGAAGGTTGGGTTTATCCCTGTTACACGAGCGTGGCCGAGCTCGATGCCCTGCGCGAGCGCCAGATGGCGGCCAAAGAAAAGCCCCGCTACGACGGCACATGGCGCCCCGAGCCAGGCAAAGCGTTGCCCCCGGTGCCCCCCGGTGTGGTGCCAGTGCTTCGATTTAAAAATCCGCAAAGCGGTAGCGTGGTGTGGGAGGACAAAGTCAAGGGTCGTATCGAAATCAGCAACGCCGAGTTAGACGATTTGGTCATTGCCCGCCCTGCGCCAGCGGGCGAGGCCGTGGGTACGCCTACCTACAATTTTTGCGTAGTGGTGGACGACATCGATATGGCTATCAGCCACGTCATTCGCGGTGATGACCATGTGAACAATACGCCGCGTCAGATCAATATTTTCAAGGCTTTGGGCAAAGAGCCACCGGTCTATGCGCATCTGCCCACAGTGCTCAATGAACAGGGCGAGAAGCTGAGTAAACGCAATGGCGCCAAGGCTGTCAC
>CAMDHL010000258.1 GCA_945898105.1 Comamonas sp. lk
ACGCAGGAGTGCGCCATGGCACAAGGTATTGGAATCCAAAGCATGGGCTGGGAGATACGCAGCGGCCCCTATGGTGAGAGCGCGGGCGACCGCAAAAAGCGGCGCGACCAGCGCTTGCGACAGCTTATTGCGGCACTGCAAACTGGTGGGCTGGACGGCGCGCGAATGGCTTTCAGCGCCGTGGTTCGCCACGACGAGGACATGGCCCACAACGTCCATATTGGCAAAATTGGTGCCGCACTGCAAAGCAGCAACCTGGCCGGCGCCTGGCGCTGCGCCCAGGACTTAAAGCCGCTCTACCCCTGGGCCTTTCAAACACCGGCAAAAACGCCAGGGCACCCTTCCACCGTCCCAACTGCAGGGCAGCAAGTCAAAGACTTTACCGATGGCCTGACCGGCCGGATGTTTGACCTGATCGCCTAAGGCGTTGTGGCGGTCTAGACGATTTTGACGCTCAGATTGGGCAGGCCATCGATGTGCATTTCGATCACATCGCCGCGCTCCTGCGGATGCTGCGCTCACCCTTACCAAGGTTAGCCACCCGGCGGCTTCCAGCTTATATCAATCCGCTTATTCTTATAAAATAACTATATAAATCAATTAGATATAAGATTTATTCTATGTAATTTGTGAGGAAAAAACGGGTTTACTCGCTGACCTGCACACCCTTCCAGAAGGCCACCCGGTCTCGAATGGAGGCCGCCTCCGGCTTGGGGTCCGGGTAGTACCAAACACAGTCGGCGTTCAGTTCGCCGTCCACCATCAGTGAGTAGTAATGGGCTTGCCCCTTCCATGCGCAACTGCTGCGGTGGTTGCTGAACTGCACAAAGTCGCGGTTCAGCGCGCTGGCAGGGAAATAGTGGTTGCCCTCGACCATGACGATGTCATCGCTTTGGGCGATCACCGTATTCTTCCAAATGGCTTTCATGATGAGGCTCTCCAAATAACAAGTGTGGGCGCGGGCGGGCAAGGGCTTTGGCGCACGCCAGCGCATGGCGGCTGTGGGCGCGATAGTATCCTGCCGCACCGCCAGCCACCCGCCACGTCATGGAAACCATCCCCCTGTTCCCCCTCGCCCACGGCCTGTTCCCCGACGGCCGCCTGGACCTACAAATTTTTGAAGTTCGCTACCTGGACTTGGTACGCCGCTGCCACCGCGAGCAAACGCCATTTGGCATCGCCTGGATTGAGGAAGGCCAGGAGGTGACCGTGCCCGGTCAGCAACCCACGCTGTTTAGCTATGGGACCCTGGCCCATATCGATAGCTTGGAAACCGTGCAGGCGGCGCTGCTGCGCATACGCTGCCATGGCGGACAGCGCTTTGCCTTGCACCGCACCCACGCCGGCCCGCTAGGCGTCTGGCAGGGCGAGGTGCAATTGCTGGCGCCCGATGCCGCCGTGGACATACCCTCCGAATTGGAATACCTGGCCCAGCGCCTGGGCCGTGGCATCGCGATGGCGCAGCAAGACGGGCGATTGGCCGAGTTGCCGCTGCTGGCGCCATTTCGCCTAGACGAATGCGGCTGGGTCGCCAACCGCTGGGCCGAGCTGCTACCCCTGCCCACAACCTACAAACAAGCCTTGCTACAAGAGAGCGACGCCCTGACTCGGTTGCGGGCGATTGACCGGAGCATGGATCGGGAAGATAGGGCTTAGCCACTTTAGGCATCCCGTTAACGCATCCGCTTCTGTAAAGGCACTGGAAGGGTGGGGAATCACCGATGGGCGCTTCCCCCGCTCTAGGTTATCTTCGGGGGATGGCACTAGCACTTTCCCTCCTTTTTATCCTCACCTACGCCGCTATTGTTTTTGAGCATCCGCTGGGCGTTAACAAATCTGCTGCTGCCCTGGTGGGCTCGGGCGCGCTCTGGGTGGTATACGCCATGGCAGGGCCGGAGGCGGGCGCGGTCAATACCGAGCTGGCTGAATCGCTCACCGGTACGGCGCAGATTGTGTTTTTCCTGATTGGTGCCATGACCATCGTCGAGGTGATCGACGCGCACAATGGTTTTGAGGTGCTGACGCGGCGTATTTCCACCACCCGCCTGCCGGTGCTGATGTGGATGATCGGGCTGGCTACTTTTTTTCTGAGTTCGATTCTGGACAACCTGACCACCACTATCGTGATGGTTTCACTCATGAAGCGGCTGCTCGACAAGCGCGAAGACCGGTTGATGTTTGCCGGCATCATCATCATCGCGGCCAATGCCGGCGGCGCTTGGAGCCCGATCGGCGACGTGACCACCACCATGCTCTGGATTGGCGGACAGATCACCACCCTGGCCGTGATGAAAGGCGTGTTTCTGGCGTCCATCGTCAATCTGCTAGTGCCTTTGATTGTGGCCGCCTGGATGGCCAGTGGGCGCGTCGTGGAGTCGCCCAAGACGGTGGCCTCGAACAAGGCCAGCACTACAGAGTTTGAGCAAACCGTGATGCTGGTGCTCGGCCTGGCCGTGCTGGTGCTGGTGCCGGTCTTCAAAGCGGTGACGCATTTACCCCCGTTTATGGGCGTGCTTCTGGGCCTGGGCGTGCTTTGGCTGGTGGGCGATTTAATGCACAAGCGCAAGGATGATGACGATAAGCAAGGGCTAACGCTGGTCAGCGCGCTGGGACGCATCGACATGTCAGCCATTGTGTTTTTTATCGGCATTTTGCTGGCGGTGGCGGTGCTAGAGCACAGCCATATCTTGCCGGCCCTGGCCACCTGGCTGGACCATGCGGTGGGCCGCCTGGATGTGATCGTGCTGATCATCGGCCTGGTCAGCGCGGTGGTGGATAACGTGCCCCTGGTGGCCGCATCGATGGGCATGTATGACCTGGCGCAGTACCCGCCGGATAGTTTTTTATGGGAATTTATGGCCTATTGCGCAGGCACCGGCGGCTCTATTTTGATTATCGGCTCGGCTGCGGGAGTAGCCGCCATGGGCCTGGAGCGCATCGACTTTCTTTGGTACATGCGCAAGATCAGCGGACTGGCCCTGGCGGGCTATCTGGCGGGTGCAGCGGTCTATGTGTTGCAATTTCATGGCATGCATTGAACGGCTGCGAGGGTAATCCCCAGCCAGATGCCTTCTACCTGACCGGATTCTTACGCCTTAGCCCAATAAAATGTTTTGTTGGCGAGGCTTGGCGTGGACCGCCAGCGCTGCCACATGCTTTGATGATTGACTGGAGAATTTATGAACTTTCTTTTATCCCTGTCTAAACGCATTGACGCGTTCAGCGAATGGATGGGCCGTTGGGTGGCCTGGCTGGTGCTGTTTGCGGTGCTCATCAGCGCGGCCAACGCCTCCATGCGCAAGGCCTTCAACATGAGCTCCAATGGCTTCTTGGAGATTCAGTGGTACTTGTTTGCCGCCGTGTTTTTGCTGGCCTCGGGCTACACACTGTTGCGCCAAGAACATGTAAAGATTGACGTCGTCTCCGCGCGCTTTTCCAAGCGCACCCAAATTTGGATCGACATCATCGGTATTTGTGTTTTCCTGCTTCCCTTCACCTTCATGATCACCAAGCTCGCTATGCCGCTGGTGATAAATGCCTATGTGACCGGCGAGGTGTCCTCCAATGCCGGTGGGCTGATCCGCTGGCCGGTGTTTGCACTGCTGCCCATTGGCATGACGGTGCTGGCCATCCAAGCGGTTTCCGAGTTAATCAAGCGCATCGCCTTTCTGCAGGGACTGGT
>CAMDHL010000259.1 GCA_945898105.1 Comamonas sp. lk
TGGGGCGTTGCAGTCAGTTCTGGCAAGGCAGTGCAGGATCAGGTTTCTCTATCGGCTGATAAATCCGGCCTGGAGGCATTCAAAATAGATAACGTGACCACGACACTGACGTTTAGCACCTCAGATCGGTTTGGTAATCCGGTACCCGCGAATGCTCAAGTCAATTTTGTGACGAGAGGTGGTGTTATTACTGGCTCAAATCACGGTACTTGTCAATTGAATGCTAGTTCGCAATGTTCTGTCACGTTCAGGAGCTTGAACGGTACTGGCAGCCCACAAAATGGGCGTGTCACAGTCCTTGCCTATATGTCGGGTGAAGAAAGTTTCACCGATAAAAATGGGGATGGCGTATGGCAGTCAGGTGAGAGCTTCGTCGCTTTAGGGAAGCCGTATTTCGATGCCAATTGGAATGGCATTTATGAACCTACGGTCGAACAAGTCATAGCTAGCGGCGTCCCACAGGGCACGGGCCTTTGTCCAACGGAAAGTTACCCGTCGGTACCAAATACTTGTGACACGAGCAAATGGCGTGATGATGTGCTCGTTCGGTCCTCCCATTTCCTTGTAATGGCCACCTCAAATGCGGCAATTACCAAGGTGGGAGCGCGAAAAATTGATGGGTTTTGGGTTTGGATTTCCGATGCAAATACGGATTCAACGTTGAAATTGGTTGGCACTCAGTTGGCATCAAATACAGTTTTTAAGGATGTAGTGAGTACAAGTACGAATCCTACAATCAACACTTTGCTTAGCGATGCGGGTTACCTTTCGATCCCCTTTCTGTATGACAATGCCATGCCCTCGGGTTCTACGATCACAGCGTCGATGGATACCGGCGGAGCTAAATGCACAGTCAAGGGAACCAATATCGATAAATTTCCTTCCAATCAAATTAGTGGCATGTTGGTATTTGTCCGCTTGGGCTCAGAGGCAGACTGCACTAGTGTTGGCGTCAGTGTGACCGTAAAATCGCCCAGTGGCGTCTCCACCACCAGCACTTTTTAATGTCGAATCCAGCGGTTTATCGGACCGCCGCTCATTTTGATCATCCTCATCGGCCTCCCAGGCTCTGGAAAATCTACCGTCGGCCGGCATTTGTCCCGGCGCTTGCAACAGCCTTTCGTTGACTCTGACCAGGCGATAGAGGCGCGCCTGGGTTGCCCTATCCGCGAGTTTTTTGAGCGCGAAGGCGAAGCGCGGTTTCGCGATATTGAGGAAGAGGTGATCGCGCAGTTATGCGCTGACGCACCCGGCGTGATGGCTACCGGCGGCGGCGCGGTGCTGCGTCAGACCAACCGCGCGCTCCTGCGCGGCGCCGGTACCGTGGTCTATTTGCAATCGCAACCCGAGGACTTGATGCGCCGTTTGCGCCATGACCGCAAACGTCCCTTGTTGCAGGTGGCCGACCCGATGGCGCGCCTGCGCGAGCTCTTTGAGCAGCGCGACCCGCTCTACCGCGAAACCGCCCACCACATCGTAGAGACCGGGCGCCCATCGGTGTCCAACCTGGTCCAGTCGATCCTGGCACAACTCCAAATCACCCCGCCACCGCGCCTAAACTAGCGGCCTATGACCTCTCCGCTCCTGCATTCCCTCACCATTGCGCTGGGCGAGCGTAGCTACCCGATCCTGATCGGTAGCGGCTTGCTTGTCGACCCAGCGAGTCTGCAAAACCTGCCACAGGCCTCCAGCGCCTTGATTGTCAGCAATAGCACCGTGGCCCCCTTGTATGCCAAGGCTTTGCAGACAGGTTTGCAAAAGCACTACGTGCGCGTTTTCCAAGTGGTGCTGCCCGACGGCGAGTCCTATAAAGATTGGCAGACGCTGCAGTTGATCTTCGATGCACTGCTTGAAAACGGGTGTGACCGCAAAACCGTGCTGTTCGCCCTAGGCGGTGGCGTGGTCGGTGACATGACCGGTTTTGCTGCGGCGAGCTATATGCGTGGCGTGCCCTTTGTGCAGGTGCCAACAACGTTGCTGGCGCAGGTAGATTCTTCGGTGGGTGGCAAAACCGGCATCAACCACCCGCTGGGCAAAAACATGGTCGGCGCTTTCTATCAGCCCCAGCGCGTACTGTGCGATTTGGATACCCTCAAAACTTTGCCCGCGCGCGAAGTCAGCGCCGGGTTAGCCGAAGTTATCAAGTACGGTCCGATTGCCGATATGGTGTTTTTTGACTGGATCGAAGCCAACATAAGCGCCCTGGTGGCGCGCGATGTTCATGCACTGGCGCATGCGGTGCGCCGTAGTTGCGAGATCAAGGCCGACGTGGTGTCCCAAGACGAGCGCGAGGGCGGCTTGCGGGCGATTCTCAATTTCGGGCATACCTTCGGCCACGCCATCGAGGCCGGTTTAGGGTATGGCGATTGGCTGCATGGCGAAGCAGTAGGCTGCGGCATGGTTATGGCAGCACATCTCTCGCAGGCGCTGGGCTTGGTTGATACAGCCTTTGTGCAGCGCCTGACGTGCTTAATCGCTGCTGCCGGTTTGCCGGTGCGCGGTCCGCAGCTCGATGCTCTCGATAACGCAGGACGCTATTTGGACTTGATGCGTGTCGACAAAAAATCCGAGGCTGGGACGATCCGCTTTGTAGTGATCGACGGGCCTGGACGTGCCCGCATGTGTGCCGCCGATGAGGCCATGGTGCGCGCCACCATTGACCGCTGCTGCGCCGCCTGATGCCTGCTCGCTACGCCAGCGACCCTTCGCATAGCCGGGGTCGCCGCTACCCGCAAGGCCCGGCGCCCACGCGCACCGAATTCCAGCGCGACCGCGACCGCATCGTCCACTCCACGTCGTTTCGCCGTTTGGTCTATAAAACGCAGGTGTTTCTCAATCACGAGGGCGATCTTTTCCGTACCCGTTTGACGCACTCGCTGGAGGTTGCCCAGCTGGGCCGTTCGATGGCGCGGACACTGGGTTTGGATGAGGACTTGGTAGAGGCGATTGCTTTGGCGCACGATCTGGGCCATACCCCTTTCGGCCATGCAGGGCAGGATGCGCTCAACGACTGTATGCGCGACTTTGGTGGCTTTGAACACAATTTGCAAAGTCTGCGTGTGGTCGACAGGTTGGAGCAGCGTTACCCCGATTTCGACGGATTAAACCTGTGCTTTGAAACCCGTGAAGGTATCTTGAAGCATTGCTCCCGGCACAACGCCCAAGTGATTGAAGCGCAGGAGCCCGCCTATGCCGATGGGCTTGGTGGTGTTGCCGCCCGTTTTTTGGAGCGCGGCCAGCCCAGCCTAGAGGCGCAGTTGTGCAACCTGGCAGATGAAATCGCTTACAACGCCCATGACATCGACGACGGCGTACGTTCCGGATTGATTCAACTGGAGCAGGTGCAGCAGGTGCCCTTGTTCGGGCGATACAGCCAAGAGGCATTGCGGGCACATCCGGCGCTGGCACAAAGCCCCAGGCGCTGGTTGTACGAAACGGTGCGTTTGATGCTCAGCGACCAGATTTACGATGTGATTAGCAGCACGCAGGCAGCGATTTCCCTGGCGGCACCGGACGATGTGGGGGCCGTGCGCCGCTGCGCTGCGCTGGTGCAATTTAGTCCGCAAATGCAGGCGGAGACAGCGCAGCTAAAGGCGTTTTTATTTGCCTCTTTGTACCGCCACGCCCGAGTGCAAGAAACCATGGAGCGCGCCGCGCAGGTGGTGCGCGATTT
>CAMDHL010000260.1 GCA_945898105.1 Comamonas sp. lk
CATTGGCGTCCTGCGTGAGCAAACGGCGCGTCACATCAAGATAGTCTGGCATGGATAGCGCCTGCACGATCAGCACAAAATCAGGCCCGGATGACACTCTCCAGCATTGCTGCACCGCATCTTCGGCAACCGCCTTGGCTTCAAAAGCGTCCGCATGTTCTGCACCCTGCGCATCCAAAGTGACCTCTACGATGGCGCACACCCCATGCCCCAACGATGCGCCAACGCGGTCAAGGTCAAGCACAGCAACTTGTTTTGCGATCCAACCGCCGTCGTTCAGGCGCTTCACTCGCCGCAGGCAGGTCGGTGGCGACAGGGCCAATTTAGCAGCCAGTGCAAGGTTGGATAAAGAGGCATCCTGCTGCAAATATTGCAGTATTTTCAAATCCATCTGGTCTAATGGCTGTTGAGTATTTATGTAATTTTTCATAAATTTTGGTTTTTTTTCTCACTGTTTAGTAAATATGAAATATTAATTCATTTATTTAAAAAATATTTATATTTAATTTCTATCCATACAGCATACCATCACCCACGTTTTTGGGAGTTTTCTTATGTGTGGCATTGTTGGTGCGGTTTCTTACCGCGATATCGTTCCTATTCTTGTGCAGGGTTTGCAGCGCCTTGAGTACCGCGGCTATGACTCCTGCGGCGTAGCAATTCATGCCGCCAGTTTGAATCCCGAGTTGGTGGGTGTGGGCCTTCAGCGCGCACGCAGCACAGCGCGGGTGGTGGATTTGATGGCCCAAGTCAAGGACGACCATATTGCAGGTGCAACGGGTATCGCGCACACACGGTGGGCCACACACGGGGCGCCGGCGGTGCATAACGCGCACCCGCATTTCAGCAGCGGCAGAGGTGGCGACACAGCATCGCCGGGGCACCTCGCCTTGGTTCATAACGGGATTATTGAAAATCATGACGAGTTGCGCACCAGTCTAGAAGCCAAAGGCTATGTGTTCCACAGCCAAACTGATACCGAAGTCATCGCTCACTTAATTGATAGTTGCTACCAAGGCGACCTGTTTGACGCGGTGAAAGAATGTGTACAGCAATTACGAGGTGCCTATGCGATTGCCGTGATCCACGCAGACGAGCCGATGCGAATGGTGGGGGCGCGAGCTGGCTCGCCGCTGATTTTGGGGGTATGCCCACAAGAGATATTTCTTGCCAGCGACGCCATGGCGTTAGCAGGCGTTACCGATCAAATCGTTTATCTGCAAGAGGGCGACGTCGTCGACGTACACGCCGGCAAATACTGGGTGGTTGATAACCAGCACAAGCCCGTGACGCGCGCGGTGCATACGGTCCACGCCCACAGCGGCGCTGCCGATTTAGGCCCTTATCGTCACTACATGCAGAAGGAAATTTTCGAGCAACCGCGTGCCATTGCAGACACACTAGAAGGCGTAGAGGGGATTGTTCCCGAACTATTTGGCGATGGCGCTTACCGCGTCTTCCAGCAAATTGACAAAATTCTTATTCTTGCCTGCGGCACCAGCTATTACAGCGGATGTGTCGCAAAGTATTGGCTGGAGGCGCTAGCGCATTTACCCTGCTCGGTAGAAATCGCTAGTGAATACCGCTACCGGGAGTCTGTGCCCGACCCCAACACACTGGTCGTGACCATCAGCCAGTCTGGTGAAACCGCAGACACACTGGCTGCGCTTCGCCACGCGCAAGCGCTTGGCATGCAGCACACTTTAACGATTTGCAATGTGGCTAGTTCTGCGATGGTTCGCGAATGCGAGTTGGCCTATATAACGCGAGCGGGCGTTGAAATCGGAGTGGCCTCTACCAAGGCGTTTACGACCCAACTAGTTGCACTCTATTTGCTAACGCTAAGTTTGGCACAAACAAAAGGCCACCTCACCGATGCACAAGAGGTGGCTGCCTTAAAAGACCTCCGGCATTTGCCCAGCGCTTTGCAGGCAGTGCTTGCGCTTGAGCCCGCAATTGCATCTTGGGCAGACGAATTCGCGTCGAAAGAGAACGCTTTGTTTTTAGGCCGCGGAACGCATTTCCCCATCGCTATGGAGGGCGCACTCAAGCTCAAAGAAATTACCTACATTCATGCGGAAGCCTATGCCGCAGGTGAGCTCAAGCACGGACCACTTGCGCTAGTTACTAGCGCTATGCCCGTTGTCACGGTTGCGCCCAATGATTTACTTTTGGAAAAACTAAAAAGTAATATGCACGAGGTCCGCGCCCGCGGAGGAATGCTCTATGTTCTGGCAGATGCTGACACACATATTCAAACAAGCGAAGGGGTAAGCGTGGTACGGATGCCGGAAAACTACGGTGTGCTTTCCCCGATTTTGCATGTGGTTGCTCTACAGCTGCTCGCGTACCACACTGCGTGCGCGCGTGGCACGGATGTGGATAAGCCACGCAATTTGGCTAAGTCTGTCACGGTGGAGTAATCTTGCTCCGTTTTTAATTAGCCTTCAAAAACGAGCTGATTTCAGGGTTGCGGTGACCCTAACCATCACGACGAATACGCTTAGTGATTGGTATGTTGAGCCTGAACACGCCAGTCTGATTTCAACGATTTCAAGCCTTGCTAGTCAAGGTTTGAAGATGAAGGCGATAGCCTAATCAGTGAGTTAGCCCCCTGAATCACAGTCCCGTCGGTATTCCTTAAACTAAGAAACAGGAACACGACTATGGATATGACTATGTCTTCAGCAACTCCCTCTCGGGTGGAGGTGGTAACCAGTGTTCAGCGCCGCAGGCGCTGGAGCCCAGAGCAAAAGCTCGAAATCGTCAAGCAGACCAATGAACCGGGCAATTCCGTTTCAACGGTTGCACGCCAATTTGGCATCAGTGCCGGGCAACTCTTTCAATGGCGAAAGGCCTACCTGCAAGGCTCGCTGATGGCGGTTGGTGCCAACGAAACCGTGGTGCCAGCTTCTGAACTTCAAGAAGCCATGCGCCGTATCAAACAACTCGAAGGCGCACTGGGCCGTAAGACTTTGGAGAACGAGATTCTCAAGGAGGCTAGCCCTATAAGGCGATCACCACAACCGCTTGCTTGCTGCTAGGGCTCCGGGAAATAGTAAATTCCTTGGTACTCGATTGCTTCAGGATTTCGATCAACTTTTCCTTGCTGATGAACATGCCAGACTTCTGCGCTTCCCTTGATCGGGGGTGTACTGAATTTTGTGTAAACGGTCTAAGGCGGGTAAACGTCGAACTTCCAGTAGTAGATATGAACGTAAATACAAAGAAAGCAGTACCCAAAGATTAGATCGACAGTTTGTTGGCTGTTTACAAAAAACCAGACCTCTCGCAGCCACGAGAGTTCGAGAAGTATAAGCAAAAAAAGCCCGGTCTGTTGACCGGGCTTTTTCACTTTAATAGCCTGAGAATGTCCTACTTTCACACGGGTATCCGCACTATCATCGGCGCTGAGTCGTTTCACGGTCCTGTTCGGGATGGGAAGGAGTGGTACCAACTCGCTATGGTCCTCAGGCATAACTTTTTGCCACCTTGTGCCGCCATAAAGCAAACACAAAGCAACCAATTTATAGAGCTAATCAGCTTCATCGATTTCTCGACCTCAATTTTTATATCGAGGATTTTGAATGCGTCAACTTGGCATAACTTCCCTGACCAGCTTATTCACTATTTCTAGCGTATAACAAATCAAAGTTATAGGGTC
>CAMDHL010000261.1 GCA_945898105.1 Comamonas sp. lk
GTGGTCTTGCGCTGGTGGTGCGCGCTGCGCTTGCCCTGGGCGCGTATCCGGCGCGCGGACATCTGGGCCGCCGACTGGTCGGGCTATGCCATGGTCTATGCATTTCAACGCCCCGAAAGCATGCCACGCGCGGTAGCCAAAGCAGCGAAAGAATTGCGCCCGGGTGCCTATCTGGTGAGTCTGGATTTTCAAGCCCACGATCTCGTAGAGAAAGCCTCTTATCAGGCGCCCAATGGCAAAATGGTGTGGATCTACCAAACCCCATTTGTGTACGCCCATGACTGAACCAAACCGACTCGCTGACCCGATGGCAGCCAAGCGGCACTCTGCGGATGTCATGCTCTTGGCGATGGCCACGTTGCTGGAGCAGCGCGATACCCAAACGCATCAGCACCTGTTACGCGTGCGCGCGTATGTCACGGTTATGGCCCAGGCGCTGCAGTCGAACCCACGCTGGCAGGAATTGCTTACACCCGCGTACATCGACCACCTGCTTGGCAGCATCTGGGTCTATGACATGGGAACGCTGACGGTGCCGGAGCGCGTCCTACTCAAACCCGGCGTCTACACCGCAGATGAACGGCGCGCTATGCAGGCCCATACCGTGCGCGGTTTTGCAGCATTGCAACAGGCTGAAAAAACCATGGCGCATAGCGATGACGCGATCCAGATTGCAAAAGAAGTCACGCTCTCGCACCATGAGCATTGGGACGGGCAAGGCTATCCGCAGGGGCTGCAGGGCACCTCGATCCCGGCATCGGCCCGCATCATTGCCGTGGCTGACGCTTATGACGCCATGGTGAGCATCAAGGTTTACAAACCGACCTTGTCACATGAGCAGGCCTTGGCCCAACTGTGGGATGCGCGCGGCGTGCAGTTCGACCCCGATGTGGTGGACGCGTTTATCAAACAGGCCCACGCTATCGGGCTTATCGCGCAGCGCCTGGCAGACACGGAGCAGGACCTGCAACGCAAGATGCAATTTATGGACGAAGCGGTCGCAGCACCGCCCGTGCGATGAACCCTATTCCACATGCAAGGTGCAGCCGCTGCACCGCCTACATCGCCTACATCGCCTACATCGCCTAAAACGCAGCATCGCTGCCTAACCTTGAAGTAAAGACTATCCCATGGCAAACCGCCTCACACAAATCGCTACCCGCACCGGAGACAACGGCACCACCGGCCTGGGCGATAACTCGCGCGTCTCCAAAAACAGTTTGCGCGTGCACGCCATGGGCGAGGTCGATGAACTCAACAGCCACATCGGCGTGCTCTTGTGCGAAGCCATGCCCGAGAGCGTGCGCGGCGTCTTGGTGGAAGTGCAACACCAGTTGTTCAACCTGGGTGGCGAATTGTCCATTCCCGGTTTTGAGTTGCTCAAGCCCGAGGCGGTGATGGCGCTGGACCAGGCTTTGGCGCAGCACAACGAAAACCTGCCCAAGCTGCAAGAGTTCATCCTGCCTGCGGGCAACCGCGCCGCGTCGCTGGCCCATGTGTGCCGCACCGTGGCGCGCCGCGCCGAACGCGCCGTGGTGGCGCTGGGCAATGAAGAGGCTTTGAAAGAAGCCCCGCGCCAATACCTGAACCGCTTGTCCGACCTGATGTTTGTGCTGGCCCGCGTGCTTAATCGCTATCGGACGGATGGCACGGTCGGGGACGATGTGTACTGGAAAAGTGAGCGGTTAGCTCGGGCGGATCAGAGCGTATAGGCCCTGAATTTGAAGCGGCGGTTAGGGCTCGCATGCGGTTCCCCCGCGTGAGCGGGGATAGGTCCATCAGAAGAAATCGCAGCCAGGACTTGGCTGGGCTCCAAGCCGTTCAATGTAATTACAAAGATTTTCTAATCTGGATTGAACCCATTTTTTCCAACTTTACGGAGAGGATGTCAACAGCACAGGCAGCATTTTTCGTACATCGCCATGCAGCGAAGTCAGCGCGCTGTCAAATGAAAGCTGTGGCATTTGGTCCTGGACGAGTTGCGCCACTGCCCGTGCTTGGGCTAGGTCGCGAGGCTTTTTGAGGGGTTCGCGCGTGGGCAAGCCAGAGAGCCAAGCCTTGTGCAAGGCAAAAGCGCGCGGGTCAGGCACCCTCATCGGCGCTGGCCAGCCATCCTCATCAATTGCGACCGTATCGAGTTTGGGGGAGTTCAACAGCCACTGTAGGCCGGGCACTTCAGCGGCAACAAGATCCGACTCGGCGAACGTGATGTTTTCCACGGCGTGCATGCCTCGCGGGGCGATCACGAGGTCCACCATGAACTGGCCAGCATTGGCAGCGCGGTAGCCGTTTTCGCGGATACATTCAAATGTCTTGTCCGTTTTTTTGAGCAAGCCAAGCAATCCATTGCCGTCTAGCTTTTCCGATACAACAACCATCTTTTGTCGGGCATCGTAGAGTAGGTCGACATCGCCAGAGGCGAGCAATTCAAGTAGAAAGTGCGCGCCTGCCGCAGCTTCGTAGGCGTACAAGGCCAGCGCCCCAATCACCGTAAAGCTGTCATGCAGGCCGGCCTCGTCGAGTTCCCGCAGCACTCGGGCCACGACTCGGGGGACACGATTAAGTCTCAAGGCCTTGTTGAGTCTGGCCTGCTCTTGAGTTCTTTCTGTGATCAGTCGCAGGCGTTCCTGTGCCGCGGTGCGACCGGCGGAAAAAGCTGCCAATAATTCCTCGGTTTGCGCCGTTCTTGGCCCAAGCGACTTACCGTTACCGCGCCGGTCTCGGTCTCTAAACAGGTATTCGGCGTTGCGCACCGTTTTCCAGCGCATGCCATAGGTGTAGGACGCCGCATGGCCCAACGCAGACCGGTAGTTTTCAAAAAGTTGTTCGGTATTGACTTGGTGAAGTCGTTGTTGATTTGAGAGCAGCTTCATTATGTTTCCGGCACAAATACATTTATTTGCTATTTGCCGGAAACTTAGTTATCAGTCAATCAGGTTTGACCCAGACACATCGGCAATTTGCTCCCAGCAGCAATGCCGGTTACGGCGTGCGGCCACAGGCGATTCACGACAAGCTGACGGCCCTTTTCAGGGAGGCAAAAGACCTTGGGAAACTCCAAGACCCCAAGGCCGCAGAGGGGCTTGGCAAGGCAACGACCCATTGGTTGCGGAACACCGCAGCGAGCGGGTTACCCCGCGTCAGCGGAGATACCCAAGCTGCCGGACGCTCTGCAAATAAATGATCCGAATGACGCCTTCCTGGCGGCGATGGCCATAGGCAGCGAAGCTGACTTGGTGGTGACAGGGGATCGTCGTGCTGGCTTGTTGCAGCTTGGTGCGGTCGGTCGCACGCGTATCGTCACTCCCGCCATCTTTTGCACAGAAGAGCATTGAGCTTGGGTTGTCGATTTTTTGGGGTGCTGCCGAGTTTATGAGGACGCAGCTTCCAGCATCCCAAACAAGCCACCTACCCCGCTGGCGCCAATATCGCCATAGTGATCCGCGAGATGCAGGTCATATTGCCGGCCTCATCTCGCAACTCAATTTGCCATACATGCGTCGTGCGTCCCCGATGCACGGAGCGCGCGGTGCCGGTGACCCAGCCGGAGGACACGCCGCGCAAATGGTTGGCATTGATGTCCAGGCCTACTGCGCGGTAGCCCGGTGGGCAGGAAAACGCCGCGCCGCACGATCCCAGGGTTTCGGCCAG
>CAMDHL010000262.1 GCA_945898105.1 Comamonas sp. lk
CGACCCGGCGCAGTGCACGACATGCTGGTACCACTCAAAAAACACGGTGTTTCCATGACCCGTTTTGAATCGCGCCCGGCACGCTCTGGCCAGTGGGAGTATTACTTTTACATCGACCTGCAGGGCCACCCGTCGCAACCGCAGGTGCAGGCCGCGCTGGCCGAGCTGCAATCGCTGTGCGCTTTTTACAAAGTACTGGGTACCTACCCGCTCGCGGACTGAGGCTTGAAGCGCGGTGTTTGATCAACTCGGATTGGTGGGCTGCGGCCTGATGGGCGGCTCCTTCGCGCTGGCACTCAAGCGCGCCGGTTTGGTGCGTCGAGTGGTCGGTTTCAGTCCGTCTGAGGCTACCCGCCAGCGGGCACTTGCCATGGGCGTCATTGACGCGGTGGCTCTTGGTGCCGACCAGGCCGCACAAGGCAGCGACGTAGTGCTGTTGGCCGTGCCCGTGGCTGCCACGCAAAGCACTTTGGCTGGGATGGCCGAAGCTTTGTCGCCACAGACGCTTTTAATGGATGTGGGCTCCACCAAACGCGATGTGGTGCAAGCCGCCGAGCTTGCCTTAGGTGACAAATTGGCGACCTTTGTACCAGCGCACCCTATCGCCGGCAAAGAAGTGGCCGGCGTGGCCCATGCCGATGTAAATTTGTATACCGGTTGCCAAGTCATCCTTACCCCCATGGAAAAAACCGGCACAGCCCAATTGGCGCAAGCGCAAGCGCTGTGGACCGCCCTAGGCGCCCACGTGCGCCTAATGAGCGCGCTGGACCACGACAGCGCATTTGCCGCGGTCAGCCACTTGCCGCATATGCTGGCCTTTGCTGCGATGAATGCGGTCAACTCTCAGGCCCAAGCCGCGCATTTCCTGTCCCTGGCCGGCCCCGGCTTTCGCGACTTCACCCGCATCGCCGCCTCTGACCCGGCGGTCTGGCGCGACATCCTGCACGCCAACCGTGATCAGTTGCTACTGCAATCAGGCCATCTGCGGGAGGCTTTACAAGCTTTTGAAAGTGCACTGGCCGAAGGCGACACTGCGGCCTTGGAGCAACTGATCACTGCCGCCAGCCAATCCCGCTCCGCTTGGTCACTTAAGCGCTAAACCTCTCCTATGTTCGCCACCCGTTTTCTCGACCTTCCCCCGCTGCAATCGGCCGGTGGCAGCGTCACCCTGCCCGGCTCCAAAAGTATTTCAAACCGAGTGCTGCTGCTAGCCGCGCTTTGCGAAGGCGTCACCGAAATCCACGACCTGCTTGATTCGGATGACACCCGCGTGATGCTGGCCGCGCTTGACGCCCTGGGCTGCACCCTGCAGCGCGACGGCAATAGCTTGCGCCTAACGGGACTGAACGGGCGTTTGCCGCAACAGCCCATCGCCTTGTTTTTAGGTAATGCCGGCACTGCCATGCGCCCCTTAACGGCCGCCCTCAGCGTGCTGGGGGGCGACTTCGCGCTCAGCGGCGTGCCCCGCATGCATGAGCGACCCATTGGCGACCTGGTGGACGCCCTGCGCCAATTAGGCTGCCGAATTGACTACACGGGCCAAGCGGGTTTTCCGCCCCTGCACATTGGCACCCCCGGTTTGCGGCTGGGGGCACCCATCCAAGTGCGTGGCGACGTGTCCAGCCAGTTCCTGACTGCCTTGCTGATGGCCTTGCCGCTGGTGGCCCAAAAAGACGTGGTGATCGAGGTGGTGGGCGAATTGATTTCTCGCCCTTACATCGCAATTACCCTGAACCTGCTGGCGCAGTTTGGCGTGCAAGTGCGGCGCGAGGACTGGCAACGTTTTGTGATTCCCGCAGGCAGCCGTCTGCTTTCCCCCGGCACGCTACACGTGGAAGCGGATGCATCGTCCGCCAGCTACTTCGTGGGCTTAGGCGCGATTGCGCCGGGCAGCGAAGGCATACGCATTCAGGGCCTTGGCGAAAACTCGATCCAGGGCGACATCCGCTTTATCGAAGCCGCGCGCGCCATGGGCGCTATGGTGGAAAGCGGGCCCAACCATTTGCACGTGCGCCGAGGCGCCTGGCCGCTAAAAGCCATCGACCTGGACTGCAACCACATACCCGATGCCGCGATGACGCTGGCCGTGATGGCGCTTTACGCCCAAGGCACCACGGTGCTGCGCAATATCGCCAGCTGGCGCGTGAAAGAAACCGACCGGATCGCCGCCATGGCTACGGAACTGCGAAAGCTCGGGGCCAGCGTGCACGAAACACCGGACTCGATTGCCGTCACCGCCCCAGCCAGCACCGCAGATTGGCGCGCCGCCAGTATTCATACCTATGACGACCACCGCATCGCCATGTGTTTTTCGCTGGCCGCCTTCAATCCGGCGCAAATGCCAGTGCGCATCCTGGACCCGCAATGCGTGGCCAAGACTTTCCCGGATTATTTCGAAGCTTTGTTTAGTGTCGCCAGTGCAGCGACGGATCGGATTCCCGTTATCTGTATCGATGGGCCTACCGCGTCGGGCAAAGGCACGCTGGCCTCTGCGCTAGCGGCCTCCTTGGGCTACCACTTTCTGGATTCGGGTGCGCTGTACCGCATTACCGCCTATGCCGCTGTGCAAAGCGGTCTGGCACTTGATGGGTCGCAGGAAGCGGCGATAGCCAGGCTGGCAGGCACGCTCGACATTCAGTTTGAAGGCGAACGCGTCTGGCTCGGCGGCCAGGATGTGAGCGAGGCCATCCGCACTGAGCAAGCGGGCATGGACGCGTCAGCGGTTTCCAGCCTGCCTTCAGTGCGCGCCGCGCTGATGGATGTTCAACAACGCTTTAGGCACCTGCCCGGCCTGGTGGCCGACGGACGAGACATGGGCACGGTAGTGTTCCCAGACGCCAAACTCAAGGTTTACCTTACCGCCAGCGCCCAACGCAGAGGTGAAAGGCGATATAAGCAATTGATTTCAAAGGGAATTTCGGCTACACTCGACGCTCTTTGCGCGGACCTGGCCGCGCGCGACTTACGGGATACCACCCGCGCGGTTGCGCCGCTCAAGCCCGCACAAGATGCGATGCTGCTAGACAACTCCGAATTGACGATTGAAGAATCGATCAAGCAGGTCTTGGACTGGTGGCAAAGCAAGCAGCTATTTGATGTCCGTTAATCAGGCGTCGTCCAGCTGGCGATAAGCGAAAAGTCCAGGGTTTTCCTGGCACGGCCCCCGAGGCTCCCTTCGCGCTGCATGCGCATGGTTTCGGGGTTCTACAACCTAACCCGCGGTTTACACCGCAAACAACATGTCTGAATCTTTCGCAGCCCTCTTTGAAGAGTCGCAAAAATCGTCTGAAACCCGTATTGGTGAGGTCGTCACCGCTGAAGTCGTTCGTATCGAACATAACTTTGTCGTTGTCAACGCCGGTCTGAAATCAGAAGCCTACGTCCCGCTTTCTGAATTCAAAAGCGACAAAGGCGAACTAGAAGTCCAAGTGGGTGAATTTGTATCCGTAGCGATCGTCGCCATGGAAAACGGCTACGGCGACACCATCGTCAGCCGCGACACAGCTAAGCGCCTGGCCTCTTGGATGAGCCTGGAAAAATCCCTGGAGTCCGGCGAATTTGTCACCGGCACCACCAGCGGTAAAGTCAAAGGCGGCCTGACCGTATTGGTCAATGGCATCCGCGC
>CAMDHL010000263.1 GCA_945898105.1 Comamonas sp. lk
GACCTCATTCAATATCTGGAAGTAAGAGACAGACATGCCAAGCATTGCTTACAAGCCCGCTGCCTTTTCGCTCAAAGACTTTTTGCTCAGCTTTTTGCTGATCGAGTTGTTCAAAGGCATGGCGCTCACCATGCGCTACGCCTTCCGCAAGAAATTTACGGTGCAGTTTCCGGAAGAGAAAACGCCGCTGTCTCCGCGCTTTCGCGGCCTGCACGCGCTGTGCCGCTATGAAAACGGCGAAGAGCGCTGCATTGCCTGCAAGCTTTGCGAGGCTGTGTGTCCCGCGATGGCTATCACCATCGAATCGGATGTACGCGAGGACGGTTCGCGGCGCACGACGCGTTATGACATCGACCTGACTACGTGTATTTTTTGCGGCTTTTGCGAAGAAAGTTGCCCAGTGGATTCGATTGTCGAGACGCATATCTTGGAATACCACGGTGAAAAACGGGGTGACCTTTATTTCACCAAAGACATGTTGCTGGCGGTCGGTGACCGCTACGAAGCCGAGATCGCTGCGGCCAAGCAGGCGGATGCCAAGTACCGCTAAGCGCCTGCAAGAAAGATTGCCACCATGAGTGTTACCACTGGTCTGTTTTACGCCTTTTCGGCGGTCTTGCTGATAGCGGCGTTTCGGGTAATTACCGCCCGCAACCCGGTGCATGCAGCTTTGTTTCTGGTGCTCACCTTTTTCCAGGCCGCCATGATCTGGATGCTGCTTAAAGCCGAGTTCCTCTCTATTACCTTGGTGCTGGTTTATGTCGGCGCGGTGATGGTGCTCTTCCTGTTCGTGGTGATGATGATGGACATCAACGTCGAAAACTTGCGTGTCGGCTTTTGGAACCACTTCCCGCTGGCCGCTGCGGTGGGCGTGGTGATTGCACTGGAAATGGCGGCGGTATTGCTGGGCGGCTTTCGCGTAGTCGATGACCCGGCGGCGGCCAATAACGTGGTGGGTGGCCCATCCAACACGCAGCAATTGGGCAAACTTCTTTATACCGAATACCTATACCCCCTGGAAATTGCTGCTGCGATTCTGCTGGTGGCCATGATTGCCGCTATTGCTCTGACCCTGCGCGCACGCAAAGATAGCAAATACGTTAGCCCGGGCGACCAGGTGCGCGTCAAGGCACAAGACCGCATGACGGTGCTGAAGATGGACGCGACGCAAGAAGCCCCCGCGCCTGCGCCCCCCGAGGCTACGGCCCCACCGGAGACCAAAGCATGATGAATACCCTGACACTGGGCCACTTTCTGTCCCTGGGCGCGATGTTGTTTGCGCTTTCGGTGGTCGGCATCTTTTTGAACCGCCGCAACCTTATTGTGTTGCTGATGGCGATTGAGTTGATGCTGCTAGCGGTGAACACTAATTTTGTCGCCTTCTCGCATTACCTCAACGACATGCATGGCCAAGTGTTTGTGTTTTTTATCCTGACGGTGGCCGCTGCAGAGTCGGCCATCGGCCTGGCCATTTTGGTGCTCTTGTTTCGGGCTAAGTCCAGCATCAGCGTGGACGAACTCAATACGCTCAAGGGCTAAGACAACGATGCAAGCAAGTCTCAACGCAGCTACGCTGCTTATCGTGCCGCTGGCCCCTCTGGTCGGTGCGTTGCTGGCCGGTATTTTCGGTACCAAGTTTGGTGGCAACCGTATCGGGCGCACGCTTACCCACAGCCTGACGATTGCTGGGGTGCTCATCTCCTTCATCATCTCGGCGCTGACTTTGCAAGCCGTGGTCCAAAGCGGCGCACGCCTGAATGAAACGTTGTACACCTGGATGGTGGTGGGCGACTTGAAAATGGAAATCGGTTTCCTGGTCGATGGCTTGACCGCCATGATGATGTGTGTGGTTACCTTTGTGTCGCTCATGGTGCATATCTACACCATTGGCTATATGCAAGAAGACGAGGGTTACAACCGTTTCTTTTCCTATATCTCTTTATTCACTTTCTCGATGCTGATGCTGGTCATGAGCAACAACCTCTTACAGCTTTTCTTCGGCTGGGAGGCTGTAGGCCTGGTGTCTTACTTGTTGATCGGTTTTTGGTACAACAAGCCGAGCGCTATTTTTGCGAATATGAAGGCCTTTTTGGTCAACCGTGTGGGTGACTTCGGCTTCATCCTTGGCATTGGGCTGATCGCCGCTTTTGCCGGTACGCTCAATTACGCTGAGATATTTGCCAAAGCCCCTGAGCTAGCGGCCCTGACCCTGCCCGGCACCAGCTGGATGCTGCTGACAGTGGCCTGTATTTGTTTGTTTGTCGGCGCCATGGGTAAGTCGGCGCAGTTTCCGCTGCACGTTTGGCTGCCCGATTCCATGGAAGGCCCGACGCCTATTTCGGCGCTCATTCATGCCGCGACCATGGTGACGGCTGGCATCTTTATGGTGGCGCGTATGTCGCCGCTGTTTGAGCTGTCCGATACCGCGCTCAATCTGGTCTTGCTGGTGGGTGCGATTACGGCACTATTCATGGGCTTTTTGGGCATCATCCAAAACGACATCAAGCGGGTAGTGGCGTATTCCACCCTTTCTCAGCTGGGATATATGACGGTGGCCTTGGGTGCCTCGGCCTATTCGGTAGCGGTCTTCCATTTGATGACGCATGCGTTTTTCAAAGCCTTGTTGTTCCTTGGCGCAGGTTCGGTCATCATCGGTATGCACCACAACCAGGATATTCGGTGGATGGGCGGCGTGCGCAAGTACATGCCGATTACCTGGATCACCTCTTTGCTAGGTTCATTGGCACTGATAGGCACGCCATTTTTTGCAGGTTTCTATTCCAAAGACAGCATTATTGAAGCCGTAGCCGAAAGCCATTTGCCCGCCGCCAGTTTTGCGCACTTTGCAGTTTTGGCCGGTGTGTTTGTGACCGCGTTTTACTCTTTCCGCATGTATTTCCTAGTCTTCCATGGCAAAGAGCGCTACGACCAAAATCCTGATGCCCACCACGGCCACGATGATCATGGACACGCCGATCACCACCATCACAGCCCACATGAGTCGCCCTGGGTAGTGTGGTTGCCGCTGGTAATGCTGGCAATCCCATCCGTAGTGATCGGTTTTATGACGATAGAGCCGATGCTATTTGGCGAATTTTTTAAAGACGCTATCGTGGTGGACGGCACGCGCCACCATGCCATGAAGGGGTTGGAAGAAGCTTTCCACGGCCCGGCAGCGATGGCGCTGCATGCACTCAGCACCGCGCCATTCTGGTTGGCGCTTGCTGGTGTCGTTACCGCTTGGTATATGTACTTGATCAACCCTGCGGTGCCTGCGGCGATTGGGCGCGTCCTGCGGCCTTTGGTGGTTTTGTTGGAAAACAAGTACTACATGGACTGGTTCAATGAAAACGTACTAGCGCGCGGTGCGCGTATGTTGGGCAACGGTTTGTGGAAGGGCGGCGACCGAGCCATCATTGACGGCTTCTTCGTCAATGGCTCTTGGAAGCTCGTGGGTTGGGTATCCAAGCGGGTGCGCGGACTGCAGTCCGGTTACCTTTACCACTATGCGCTGGTCATGATTTTGGGCATTTTTGTACTCATGACCTACTTCGTCTGGCTCAACAAATAAGGAAAAGAACCCATGGGATTGTTGAGCCTTGCGATTTGGACGCCGATTTT
>CAMDHL010000264.1 GCA_945898105.1 Comamonas sp. lk
AGCCAGTGGTAGAGGCAGCGCCGCTTGACCGCGTCATTGAGCTCGCGTGTGCGGTTGCTTGTCAGGATGGTGACCGGTTTAACCACAGCGCGTATCGTGCCGATTTCCGGAATACTGACCTGGTACTCGCCCAAGTATTCGAGTAAAAAAGCCTCGAAGGGTTCGTCGGCGCGGTCCACTTCGTCAATCAGCAAAACTGCACCTGGGGCGGGTGCTTGCAAAGCTTGCAGCAAAGGCCGGCGAATCAGGTAGCGGTCTTGATAGACCTCGCGCTCCATAGCATCGACCGCAGGCGCTGCGCCTTGCGCGCTTTCGCTATGGCTTTGCGCGGCCCGCATATGCAGCAATTGGGCGGCGTAATTCCACTCGTACAGCGCGTCGCGTTGTTCCAGACCGTCGTAGCATTGCAGGCGCAGCATCTGGCGTTGCAGCGCGGTGGCCAGGGCTTTGGCTAATTCGGTTTTGCCGACGCCGGGCTCACCCTCTAGCAGCAAGGGGCGCTCCAGTTTGAGCGCCAAAAAAACGGCAGTGGCTAGCCGCCGATCCGCAAAATAGCCTGCCTGGCGCAAGGCTTCTATCAGGGCGTCAATGGAGGGAAACAAGTTCATGGCTGGGCTCAAAAAAATGGCCCCGCGTTGTGCACACGGGGCCTTGTTACACCGGCCGTAAAGCCGGGACCGCGGTCAGGCCAAGCAGTGTGCCACAGCCCGCTGCGTCAACACGCTGATCAGGTTGGCCCGATAGGCCGCTGTGGCATGAATGTCGGCGTTCAAGCCTTCGGCATCCACATGCACTGATGCGGCAGAGGCCACGGTAAAGCTCTTATTGAGCGCGTCTTCCAGACCTTTGTGGCGGAACACGCCCTGGCCCGCGCCCGTGATGGCAACGCGCACGCCGCCAGCGGTTTGCGCCAGAAACACACCCACCAAGGCAAAGCGCGAAGCCGCTTGCACAAACTTCATGTAGCACGCGGCTTTAGGCTGCGGGAAGCTGATCGCAGTAAGCAACTCGCCTGGTTCCAGAGCAGTGGTAAACATGCCTTGGAAAAAGTCGTCGGCTTCGATGCGGCGCTTATTGGTGTGGACGGTGGCGCCCAATCCAAGCACTGCGCTGGGGTAGCAGGCGGAAGGGTCGTTGTTGGCCACCGAGCCACCCATGGTGCCCATGGCGCGGACCTGACGGTCCCCGATGTGGGATGCCAAGTCGGCCAAGGCCGGGATCATGGACTTGACGGTGTTGCTGTTGGCAACGTCCATATGGCGCGTCATCGCACCGATCACCACGGAATTGCCATTGGGCTCAATGCCCGCCAGTTCTTTCACTCCACCCAAATCGACCAAACGGCCGGGTTGAGACAGGCGCATCTTCATGGAAGGCAGCAGAGTTTGGCCGCCGGCCAGAACCTGGCCACCGGAAGCAGTGGCGCTAACGGCATCCGCCAAGGAAGCAGGACGGTCTAGTGTGAATGCATACATATGTGAACTCCTTTGCTGCTTTAGGCTTTGGCTGCCTGGATGGCTTCCCAGACGCGGTGAGGCGAGGCGGGCATGTCAAATTCTTTGACGCCCAGTCCATGCAGCGCGTCCAGCACGGCATTGATAACGGCCGGCGGCGAACCGATGGCGCCGGCTTCACCGCAGCCCTTGGTTCCCAGCGGGTTGTGGGTGCAAGGAGTGCAGATATTGCCGATTTTGAACTCAGGGAAGTCGTCGGCTCGGGGCATGGCGTAGTCCATGAAGGAACCAGTGAGCAGCTGACCGGTTTCGCGGTCATAGACACAGTTTTCCATCAGGGCCTGGCCGATACCTTGCACCAATCCGCCGTGTACCTGGCCTTCAACAATCATCGGGTTGATGATGGTGCCGAAGTCATCGACGGCCGTGAACTTCTCCACGCGGGTCACGCCAGTAGCGGGGTCAATCTCCACTTCGCAAATATAGGTGCCTGCAGGGAAAGTGAAGTTGGTGGGGTCGTAGAACGCGGTTTCGTTCAGGCCGGGCTCCAACTTGTCCAGCGGGTAGTTGTGCGGCACGTAGGCGGTGAGCGCTACTTGGCCGAAAGTGACTTTCTTGTCGGTACCTTTGACGGTGAATTCGCCGTTGGCAAACTCGACGTCGGCATCGCTGGACTCCATCAGGTGGGCCGCAATTTTCTTGGCCTTGGTCTCGATTTTGTCCAGCGCCTTCATGATGGCAGCGCCACCCACCGAAATGGAGCGCGAGCCATAGGTGCCCATACCAAAGGGCACGCGGCCGGTATCGCCGTGCACCACATCGACCGCGTCGACCGCTACGCCCAGACGGGCAGCAACGACTTGCGCAAACGTGGTTTCATGGCCTTGGCCATGGCTGTGTGAGCCGGTAAATACCGTGACGCTGCCGGTCGGGTGAACGCGAATTTCGCCGCACTCAAACAAACCGGCGCGGGCACCCAAGGCACCTGCGATATTGCTAGGCGCAATGCCGCACGCTTCGATGTAGCTGGAATAGCCAATACCGCGCAGCAGGCCTCTGGCGGCGCTAGCGGCTTTGCGACCGGGGAATCCGGCTACGTCTGCCATGTCTTGCGCTTTGTCCATGCAGCCGCGGTAATCGCCGGTGTCGTATTGCAAAGCCACTGGCGTTTGGTAGGGCCAGCTGTTAATGAAGTTGCGCTTGCGGATCTCGTCTTGCGACAAGCCCATTTCCCAGCCGCAGCGGCTGACCAAGCGTTCCAGCAAGTATGTGGCCTCAGGGCGGCCCGCGCCGCGATAGGCATCGACCGGCGCTGTGTTGGTGAACCAAGAGTCCACTTCCACATAAATTTGCGGACAGGTGTATTGGCCCGCCAGCAGCGTGGCGTACAAAATCGTAGGCACGGCGGTGGAGAAGGTGGACAGATAAGCGCCTAGGTTGGCATGGGTGTGAACCCGCATGCCCAGGAACTTGCCGTCTTTGTCCATAGCCATTTCGGCGTGGCTAACGTGGTCACGGCCATGGGCGTCGGTCAGGAAGGACTCGGAACGCTCGCAAGTCCATTTAATAGAGCGGTTGACCTCTTTGGCGGCCCAGGTCAGCGCCACATCCTCGGCATACAAATAGATTTTGGAGCCGAAACCGCCGCCCACGTCGGGGGCGATTACACGCACTTTGTGTTCGGGCAGACCCAGCACAAAGGCCGTCATCAGCAAGCGCTCAACGTGCGGATTTTGGTTGGACACGTAGAGCACATATTCCTCGGTAGCGCGGCTGTAATTGCCGATCGCGACGCGGGGCTCCATGGCGTTGGGTACCAGGCGGTTGTTAATCAAGTCAAGCTTGGTCACATGGTGGGCGTTGGCAAAGGCGGCATCTACATTGCCTTTGTCGCCTAGCACCCATTTGTAGCACTTGTTATTCGGTGCGGCGTCGTGCAGTTGTGGGCCGGTGGCGGCGTCGCGCACGTCCACCACAGCAGGCAGTACGTCGTAATCGACTTGCACCGCCTCAGCAGCGTTTTTAGCTTGCTCCAGCGTGTCGGCGATCACCATGGCCAATTGGTCGCCAACGTGGCGCACTTTGCCCAGGGCCAGCACCGGATGCGGTGGCTCGTTCATGGGCGTGCCGTCGGGGTTGTTG
>CAMDHL010000265.1 GCA_945898105.1 Comamonas sp. lk
GACACCGATGGCTCGGTGACTCCGCATGACTTGGGCATGGGCGGCATGGTCTCCAAAACCAAAGACTTTTTAGGCCGTCGTTCCCTTAGCCGCAGCCACACCGCTGGGCCCAATCGCAAGGAGTTGGTGGGCTTGCTCACCGACGACCCAGACACCGTGTTGCCCGAAGGTGCGCAGATCACCGAAGTAGGCGTAAGTGCAGTGACGCCCGTTCCGATGCTGGGGCATGTGACTTCCAGCTATTACAGCCCCACGCTCAAGCGCTCGATCGCCATGGCACTGGTGCGCAGCGGCCAACAACGCAGCGGTCAACAAGTGCAAATACCCTTGGCCGATGGCCGCACCGTACGCGCCACCGTGGGCACTACCGTGTTTTACGATCCTGAAGGAAAACGCCACCATGTCTGATGCTGTTTTGCAAAGCCCTTTGGCGCCCTTGTTAGGGGCAGGCGACCAGTCTTTGAAGGTCGATGGCCACCCTGTGAGCCTAGGCGAAGCCTCTTTAATGGACATGCTTAATCTGCGTGGCAATCCGGCAGATACGGCCTTTAGCAGCGCGGTTCAAACGGTGACCGGTTTGGCACTGCCCTCGGCCGCCAATACCGCGTCTTTGCGCACGGACCGGCAGTTGCTCTGGCTTGGGCCTGACGAATGGTTGTTGCAATGCCCGATAGGGCAAGGCGCCACATTGGAAGCGGCGCTACGCCAGGCACTGGCAGGGCAACACATGGCTATCGTGAACGTGGGCCACGGCAATACCGTGTTGCGCGTTCAGGGACCGGGTGCGGCAGATTTGCTCTCACGCGGCTGCCCTTTAGATTTCCACGCCAGCGTGTTTGCTGCGGGTCACGTAGCGCAAAGCCACATCTCGCGCGCTAACGCTACGATTCTGTGTAAACAAGCAGGCAGCCACTACGAAGTGACTGTGCGCCGCAGTTTTGCCGACTACCTGTTTCGCTGGCTGTGCGCAGCGGCTGGCGCATGAGCTTGTGCTGCTTACCGGGCTGGCTAGCCCAAGCTGGCACATATCGCCAACCTTCATAGATCTGCCATGAGCTATGCGCTAGGGATAGATACCGGCGGCACGTTTACCGATGCGGTGCTGCTCAACGCGGCGCGCGAGGTGGTGGCCGCATCCAAAAGTCTGACCACCCGCTTTGATCTGGCGCAGGGCATTGCCGCGTCTTTGGACGGTCTGCCGCAAGATTTGTTGGCGCAAGTGGATTTAGTTTCACTCTCCACCACGCTGACCACCAACTCGGTGGTCGAAGGCAAAGGCGCGCCGGTCTGCGCGCTGCTGGTGGGCTATGACGCGCAGCAAATCAAAACCAGCGGGCTTGCAGATTTGCTGGGACTCGATGCAATTGAAAGCCTCGCCGGTGGGCATGATGCCGCAGGCATCGCCCTGTGCGCGCTGGACGAGGCAGCCTGCCGAACTGCGATTGCCAAGCACGCAGGACGCGTATCGGCATTTGCGATTTCGGCCACGTTTGCGGTGCGCAACCCAGCGCACGAAAACCAGCTGCGCGCCTGGGTGCAAGCACATTGCGACACGCCAGTCACCTGTGGGCACGAGCTTGCCTCCAGCCTGGGCGCGCCACGCCGCGCGCTAACGGCCGCGCTCAATGCGCGCATGATTTCGCACGTTAAAACCCTGATCGATTCGGTGCAACGCACTTTGGCCGTGCGCCACATCGACGCGCCGCTGATGCTAGTAAAGGGCGATGGTTCGCTCATCAATGTAGTCAGCGCTTTGCAAAGACCTGTGAGCACCGTCTTATCTGGCCCGGCGGCCAGTGTGCTGGGCGCTTGCGCATTGAGCGGACTACGCGATGCCATCGTGGCCGATATGGGCGGCACCACGACCGATATTGCCGTGGTGCGCGGCGGTCTGCCAGCCCTGAGCTTTGACGGCGCTATGGTGGGCAACTGGCGGCCAATGATCGAAGCGGTCAAGGTCTATGCCATCGGTTTGGGCGGCGACAGCGAGGTACGCTTGCTAGGTGGAGAAGGCCTGACCATTGGCCCGCGCCGCGTGCTGCCCTTAAGCCTGCTGGTGCACCAGCACCCGAAGTTTTTAGCGGTGCTGCAACGCCAGCAAACCGAAAGCCCGCACGCCAGCCAAATGCGTTTTGCCCAGGCCTTGTCAGCCGACAGCGCCCACCTTAGCCGCCTCAACGACTCCGAGCTGCGCGCCTGGGATCGCCTGTGCCAGGGGCCGGTCGATTTAGAAGCCGCCAATATGGACGACCGCGATCTGGCGCGCGCGATTGCACGACTAGAGCGCAAAGGCTTGGCGATCTATACCGGGTTCACGCCCAGTGATGCGGCCCATGTGTTGGGCATGTCTACGCACTGGAGCAAGGAAGCGGCACTGTGCGCGGCGCGTATTTGGGCACGGCAGATGCGCCATTTGTACGGCTTGGGTAAATGGCCACTGGGCGACGCCCATGCACCTTCGCGTGATGTGGTGGCCAAAGTCACCGAGACGATTTGCAACAAGCTAATTGAAGCGGGCCTGAACGACGCCGGGCAAATGAACGAAAACAGCGCCGGTAAAGTGGCCGCGTTACTGACCGCCATGGCCTTGGCCCGATATGGTGCTTCTGCTTCTGCTTCTGCTTCTGCTTCGCAGCTCACGGGTGCTGGGTTACTGCAGCACTTGCCAAACTCTAACCCCGTCATTGCGAGCGACGCTAAAGAATCCACTGTGCTTTCAGCATCGAGTCCTCTGCTTCAAAAACATGACCCAATCGACAGTAACGGCAATCCTGACGACGGTGCCGCATCCACTGCCACCCCGGTCAATCTGAACGACATTCCCTGGCAAACCCTGGCCGCGCCGCAGCGCAGCGCCGACACACTGGCACAGCCGGTATTTGCATTGCAATTTGCCCCAGACATGCCGCTTGTCGGTGTAGGGGCGCCGGCGGCGAGTTACTACCCGGCCGTGGCGCAAGGCCTGGGCGTTCGCCTGGTGGTTCCGCCGCATGCCAACGTAGCCAATGCGGTAGGCGCGGTGCTGGGGCAGGTGGCGCAGCGCGTACACATCACGGTGACTCAACCGGTACGTGGCACCTTCAAAGTTTTCACACCTGATGGTCCACAGGATTTCAGAGGCCTGGATGCCGCGATTGCGCAGGCGCGCACCTTGGCAGCGCAGGAGGCTAAAGCGCGCGCATTGGCTGCGGGTGCGGTCGACGCCCAAGTGGTGTTCAGCCAGGAAGATAACCAGGTGAACAATGATATTGACGGCAATGTGTTTTTTGAAGCCACCGTCACCGCCACGGCCTGGGGCCGACCGTTGCGAAAAGTCTTGCGGGGCTAAGCGCATCACTTGCTGAGTTCGCAACGCGCTAAATCATGTCTTTACGCCCCGCCTTAAGCGCCGCTTTGCAAGTGCACGGCTTGCATTTGCGCAGCGGCTTTTGCCCGCAAGCGCACGAAGCCATCACCCTGTCCGATGGCCGCCCCGCTGCGGTGCTGTGGCTGGCCGGTAATGTGGGCGGCTCGATGTGGGAAGCCTTTCAATCATCCCCCATGGCGCATGACGGGCTACCCCATCCGCTA
>CAMDHL010000266.1 GCA_945898105.1 Comamonas sp. lk
GAGCGTTTGAATCTGAACAATATTGTCCTAGTGGTGCAGGACTGGGGCGGGATTTTCGGTCTGACCGTGCCGATGGCGGCGCCGCAGCGTTACAAAGGATTGTTGGCTATGAACACCATGCTGGCCTGTGGCGATGTGCCACTATCGCCCGGTTTTCTGGCCTGGCGCGCATGGTGTGCGAAAAACCCGGAGTTTGACGTGGGGCGGCTTTTTGCCAGGGGCAACACCCAAATGGCAGAGCCGGAGTGGCAAGCCTATAACGCGCCTTTTCCAGACGTCGGTCACCGCGCCGCCTTGCGCGTCTTTCCGAATATGGTGCCCGAATTCATGGACAGTCCAGGCGCCGCGATTGCACGCGAAGCCCGCGATTTCTGGAAAAACGAATGGCAAGGGCGCAGCTTTATGGCCATCGGTCAACAGGATCCAGTATTGGGCGAGCCGGTCATGCGCGGATTACAAAGCCAGATTCGCGGCTGTGAGCATGTGATGCTGTTATCAGAAGCCGGCCATTTTGTGCAGGAGCATGGCGATGCTATTGCCTTGGCCGCCTTACCGTTTTTTGCCGACGCTTGAAACCACCTTGGTCGGGTCTGCAAACTTACGCCATCCTGAGAAGCCCGACGAAGCGGCAAATCATAAGTGGCTTGATAACAGCAGAGCTTGGTTGCTTTGCTGCGCTATGGCGAAAAGCTGTATCCGCAGAGTATCCTCAACTATCAACAATATCCCTTGCCCAGCGCGATATAGCAAGCCATGAGCCACATTTACATCTATTCCCCATCCAGCGCCGTGCGCGACAAAGCGGCTTTCCGGCGAGGCGTCAAACGGCTGCGCGCCCTGGGGCACGAGGTGGAAATCGATTCCGATGCCTTGTCCAGCTACCAGCGCTTTGCCGGGGACGATACGACTCGTTTGGCAGCAATTGCGCGGGCGGCAGCTAGCGGCGCCGACCTCGCCATGATCTCGCGCGGCGGCTATGGGTTGACCCGTATCCTGGCCAACCTGCCTTATGCGGCCCTGTCCAAAGCGATCGATTCGGGCACCCAGTTTGTTGGGCTGAGCGATTTCACCGCGCTGCAACTTGCCTTAATGACCAATACTGGAGCTGTCAGCTGGCAAGGCCCATGTCTGGGGGAAGATTTCGGACCAGAAGACGAGCCCGACGAGATCATGCAGGCCTGTTTTGATGATTTATTGCTGGCGCAGGGCGAAGGCGTCGGCTGGCGTGTACCTCGTGGGCAGGTTGCGCAAGACCATGAGATTCATGGAGCCAAGCTGTGGGGAGGTAATTTGTCGGTTCTCGTTTCCTTGCTGGGTACGCCTTATTTCCCCAAAGTGCGCGGCGGCGTACTGTTTCTGGAAGATGTGGGTGAGCATCCGTACCGTTTAGAGCGAATGTTGACGCAATTGCTGCATGCCGGGGTACTGGCGCAGCAGAAGGCTTTGGTGCTAGGGCAATTTACGAATTACAAGCTGGTTCCGCACGATAAGGGTTTTAAGCTGGATACCGTTGCCCAATGGTTGCGCACTCAGATTTCTATACCCGTAGTTTCCGGATTGCCATTGGGGCATGTGCCGACTAAAGTCCTGCTTCCGGTCGGCGCGAAGGTGGACCTGGTCCTGCAAGGGCAGGAAGCCTTGATGGCCTGGGGTCACCTGTAGCGCTGGGGAGCGGTCCGAATTAGAGTCAGTTCAAGTAACTTGCCCAGCCCTGTATTCTTATTAACATAAGATACATCGTATGAAGTTAAATAATCGATCAGGGAGTTTGCTGCTAAATCTGAAATCGAGCAAAAGTAACATCACACCAGCGCATCAAGGCCTCACACCCGTGGTCAGGTGTTTAGCAATTTCCCGCGCTGAAGCCTCCTTGCCAGCGGCGTTGGCAAAATCCAAGGCAGTCAGGCCCTTATCATTTTTTAGGCTGGCATCAGCGCCTTCATCGAGCAGCAATCGAACGGTTTCAGAGTTGCTGTACATCGCGGCCATCATTAGTGGCGTCGATTTGTTGGGCGACTCTGCGTCTATATATGCTGAATTTTCCAGCAACAAACGAATAACCGCTGCCTGCCCAGCGGTCGCTGCGTAATGCAACGGCGTCCACCCCGTCTTATTGACATCGGCGTCCAAGGCAATCAGACGCTTACACACCTCGACCATTCCCGCCATAGCGGCCAGCATCAGGGGACTTTCATCTGCCGCATTGCGATATTCCACTTGAAGTGACTTGGCGCTCAACAGCAGGCCCAATACGGCAGGTGACGGTCTTTTGATAGCCAGTACCAGGGGATGGAACCCCTCAGGGCTAAGGGTGTTAGGGTCGAACCCTCGATCTAGAAGTCTGCCTACTACGCGAGCATCATCTATCTTCAGGGCTTTGAAAAAATCATCGTAAGAGCCAGCGCTAGCAGAAAAACTACTATAAAAAACAATAAGATAAAGCCATAACTTGAAGTATTTCATGATTATTAATCAGTAGTGGCTTTATGAATTCAAAACCTTCCCAGGCTTAAAAAGACAGGAAAAATTCTCGCTACTGGCCCCGGCAATCTCCTCCACGGTGCATCCGCGCACCGCAGCAATCTGTTTGGCCACTTCAGGGACATAGGACGGGTTATTGGTTTTCCCACGGTGCGGAACAGGGGCAAGATAGGGACTGTCTGTTTCAATCAGAAGCCGATCCAAGGGCACCCAGCTAGCAATATCCCGCAAGTCTTGCGCGGTTTTAAAGGTCACAATGCCGGAAAAAGAGATGTAAAAACCTCGATCCAATGCCGCACGGGCCACCTGTGCAGTTTCGGTAAAACAGTGAAAAACGCCCCCGGCAGACCCGGCGGACCCGTTCTCGCCCTCCTCATCCAAGACCGCCAAGGTGTCGTCAGACGCGCTACGCGTATGTATTACCAATGGCTTGCCCAGAGCCCTGGCTGCACGAATGTGCACCCGAAAGCGCTCCCTTTGCCAATGCATATCGGCAACCGTACGCCCATTGAGGCGATAGTAATCTAGCCCGGTTTCACCGATTGCGAGTACTTTGGGGAGCGCGCCAAGCGCAAGCAGATCATCCAAAGAGGGTTCGCGCACGCCTTCGTTGTCGGGATGCACCCCCGCTGTAGCCCAGAAATTTTCAAATTCAAGGGCTAAGTTGTGTACGCGGGGAAACTCCTCTAGCGTGGTGCATATACATAAGGCGCGGGTAACCTGCGCGGCGTCCATGGCAATGCGGATGGCAGCCAGATCGCCCAATAATTCAGGAAACGCGAGGTGGCAGTGCGAGTCAGTAAACACAGAAGGATTGCTCGAAACGTGTAAGAGTCTGGCAATTGCCGTTGATTGCCATTATCAAACCGTGTGGTTAATGCGTCGGCTACACAGCATTGACCCCAAGCTAGCCTCAATTTTCGGCTTTAACTGGGCACCGCGTTCATCCGCCGCAAATCGGACTCCGACACCCTGGGTTCTGCCACTGGAGGATTCGGCAGGGGTAATCCAAGCGACCGCGCCGACGACCGGGTAGCGCTGTGTATCGTCAGGAAGCGAGAGAAGGCCGTAAAAATC
>CAMDHL010000267.1 GCA_945898105.1 Comamonas sp. lk
TGATCGAGTTTCTGGTGGCCCAGCACCTCACGATGAGCCATGTAGCGCAAAAGTCTGACCTCAGCGATGTTGATGTGATCAGCGCATTTGCAAAGCGCGTGGGCAATGAGCGCAATCTCACCGCTTTGTATTTGCTAACCGTGGCCGACATCCGTGGCACCTCGCCCAAAGTATGGAATGCCTGGAAAGGTAAATTGCTGGAAGACCTGTACCGCTACACCGCACGCGCGCTAGGTGGACGGGCGCCTGACGCGCAGGCCGAAGTGGAAAGCCGCAAGCGCGAGGCACTGGTGATGTTGGCCCTGTATGCCATGCCCTTTGAAGCCCACAAAGCACTGTGGGACACCTTGGAGGTGAGCTACTTCATGCGCCACGATGCCACCGACATTGCATGGCACGCCAAACAACTCTCGCGCCACGTTGACGCCCAAATGCCCATTGTGCGAGCGCGCCGCTCCACGGTGGGCGAGGGCCTGCAAGTGCTGGTCTACACCCCAGACCAGGCCGACTTGTTCGCGCGCATATGCGGGTATTTCGACCAGGCATCCTTCAGCGTGGTCGATGCGCGCATTCACACCAGCCGAAATGGTTACGCGCTGGATACCTTTGAAGTGGTCACTTCTGCGGGCATGGAGGAGCACTACCAGGCGCTGACCAACATGATCGAGGCGGATCTGGCGCAAGCCATTGCGCAGGCCGGCCCGCTGCCCACGCCCATTAAAGGCCGGGTATCGCGCCGGGTCAAAAGCTTTCCGATAGCGCCGCGCGTCACGCTGCGCCCAGATGAAAAAGCGCAAAACTGGCTGCTCAATATTTCTGCCAGCGACCGCTTGGGCCTGCTCTATTCGATTGCCCGCGTGCTGGCGCAGCACCATATCGTGGTGCAACTGGCGAAAGTGGCGACACTGGGCGAACGCGTGGAAGACACATTTTTGATTCACGGCGCGCCTTTGCAGCACAATAAAACCCAGATCGCCATCGAGACCGAGTTGCTGGAGGCGCTGGCATCCTAAGCCTGCCAAGGCCGGGGCCACCAGTGTCAGCCTAATGGCGAAGCTTAAAAAATTTACAGGAGACACCACTATGCAAACCCGTTTTTCGGCATCGTCTGGCGCATTGTCCCGACGCAGCCTGCTTGGAGCAGGCGCTGCCGCCGCGCTGACCCAGAGCCTGCCCGCAACCGCGCAAAGCAAAATCGTTTTGCGCATTTCCACGCCAGCGGTGCCCGATGACTGGCACGCCAAGATGTGGACGGTGTTCAAAGAGCAGTTGGATAAAAGCGCGCCGGGCGAGTTTGATGTCCAGATTAATCTGAACGCCAGCCTGTTCAAGCAAGGCGCCGAACCCGCGGCGATGGCGCGCGGCAATCTGGAATTGACCACCGTATCAGCGGCCGATATTGCCAAAATAGTGCCCGAGTTTTCCATCTTCACGGCCGGGTATGTGGTGCGTGATCCGGGCCAGCAGCAGAAGATTTTTAACGGCCCGATCGGCGCCGAACTCTTCAAAACCGTGTCCGACAAAATGGACATCAGTACCTTATCGACCTGCTACCTGGGCACACGCCAACTCAACTTGCGCGACGTACGCACTGTGCGCACACCGGCCGATCTCAAAGGTCTTAAGCTGCGCATGCCTGGCTCCAAAGACTGGCTATTTTTAGGCGAAGCGCTCGGCGCTACGGCCACGCCGCTGGCCTTTGGCGAGGTGTACTTGGGTCTGAAATCGGGCACCATCGACGCGCAGGACAACCCGCTGCCCACCGTCAAAGCCGCCAAGTTCTACGAAGTTACCAAACAAATCGTGCTGACCAGCCACTTGGTTGACGGCTTGTTTATCGCCATTTCTAACAAAGCCATGCAGGCACTTAGCCCGGCGCAGCGCATCAAAGTGCAAGCAGCAGCGCAAACTGCGGCGGCCTTTAATAATGAAAATCGCCTCAAAGAAGAAGCGCAATTAGTGGACTTTTTTAAGAAAGAAGGCTTGCAAGTCAGCACACCGGACCTTGATGCCTTCCACAAAACCGTACAAGCGGCCTACCAGAATGCCGACTACGCCAAGACCTGGCCGGCCGGTCTGCTAGAGCGCATCAACGCGGTGCGCTAAGGCCTTGCCCGCGCGATGAAAAGCTGGCTGCACAAGGCCGCACAGGCGCTCGGCGGTCTGCTATTTATCGCTTTGTTTCTGGTGTTCGTGGTGCAAATCACGGCGCGCTTTGCTTTTAACAAACCCCTGGCCTGGAGCGACGAGGCGGCGGTCATTCTGTATGTCTGGATCATTCTGTGGGCCGCAGCCACCATGGTGCCGCAACGCGAGCACGTAGCTTTTGACCTGATTTGGAATCTGGCTAATGCGCGCTGGCGCCGCGTACTGCAAGTGCTTGGCAATGCGCTGGTGGGTGGTCTGGCATTGGTGGCCCTACCGGCGAGCTGGGACTATGTGCGCTTTATGGCGCGCGAGGGTACGCCCGTTTTGGGCGTACCGCTCATGGCGGTCTATCTGCCTTTTATCGTTTTGCTGCTGGCCATGGTGCTGCGCTGTTTGGGGCAGATCGTGCAAGCAATGCGCGGCTCCATGGACAGCCCCATGGATAACACGGTGAGCGCCTCCCTCACAGGCGCAATCAGCAACAAGGACATGAGCGAGGCGTCCAAACCATGAGCCAGCCCCTGCTGCTCTTGGTGGCGGTCATGGTGGTCACCATGCTGATGCGCATGCCCATCGGTTTTGGCATGCTAGCTGGGGGTATCGCTTACCTGCTCGCTAAAGGCCAGGACTTAGGGTTAGTGGCCGAGCAAGTGTGCAACGGCCTGTACAACAACTATGTGCTGCTCTCGGTACCCATGTTTGTGTTTGCCGCCAACATCATGAACGCAGGTACGGTGAGTGAACGTATTTTCGATTTTTGTCGCATTCTGGTAGGCCGTATGCGCGGCGGCCTAGCGCAAGTGGACATTGTGGTGAGCGTGATTTTTTCCGGCATGAGTGGCAGCGCCATTGCCGACGCCGCCGGGCCGGGTTTGGTCACCATCCGCGAAATGCTTAAGAAGCCCGAGTACACGCCCGGCTTTGCTGGCGCAGTCGTGGTGGCCAGCGCCACTTTGGGCCCCATCATCCCACCCAGCATCCCGATGGTGATTTACGCTTTGGTCTCGGGCACCTCGGTCGGGGCTTTGTTTTTGGGCGGCGTGGTGCCGGGTGTGTGCATGGCGTTGCTCATGATGCTGGTGGTCCACATCATCGCCACCCGGCGCAATATGCCGCGTGAAGCGCCGGTGCCTTTGCGCCAATGGCCCCAGATATTTTTCCGAGGCGCTCTGCCCTTGTCCATGCCCCTGGTGCTACTGGGCGGCATTTACAGCGGCGCCTTCACCCCCACTGAAGCGGCGGCTGTCGCCGCGCTGCATGCGCTGGTGCTGGCGGCTCTGGTGTTTCGCGCCTTAAGCTGGCAAAGCTTCTGGGCCGTGGTGCTGGAGTCCACACGCAGCAGCGCCGTTATTACTCTGATACTGGCCGGCTCCTTCATCTTGAACTACGCGTTCACCGCCGAAGGCGT
>CAMDHL010000268.1 GCA_945898105.1 Comamonas sp. lk
GCGCCTGAAGCCGCGTGAAGTAGTAGCCGAATTTGACAAATACCTGCACGACGAGCTCGACCTTATCCGTGAAGCGTCCAGCGCCGCCCAATTGCGCCGGAATATGCAAGGCCTGGGGCTAGTCTTGATTCCTGAAATGGTTTGGGACATGTGCACCACGGATGTACTGGTCATGGAACGCATGCACGGTCTGCCCATTAGTCAGGTGGACGCCTTGCGCGCAGCAGGCGTGGACATTCCCAAGCTGGCGCGCGACGGGGTAACGCTGTTCTTCACCCAAGTCTTTCGAGATGGCTTTTTCCATGCCGATATGCACCCGGGCAACATCCAAGTCAGTGTGGAACCGGCTACGCTGGGTCGCTATATCTCGCTGGACTTTGGCCTTGTTGGGTCGCTCACCGAGGTGGATAAAGAATACCTGGCGCAAAATTTTGCGGCCTTTTTTCGCCGCGACTATAAGCGTGTGGCGCAATTGCATATCGAGTCCGGTTGGGTGCCGGCGGTTACCCGCGTAGATGAGCTCGAGGCGGCTATCCGCGCGGTGTGCGAACCTTATTTCGACCGGCCCTTGAAGGAAATTTCGCTGGGTATGGTCTTGTTGCGTCTATTTCAGACCTCCCGCCGCTTTCACGTGGAGATTCAGCCGCAACTGGTTTTGCTGCAAAAAACCCTGCTCAATATCGAGGGCTTGGGCCGACAGCTCGACCCGGATTTGGACCTGTGGGCCACCGCAAAGCCTTTTTTGGAAAAGTGGATGGGCGACCAGGTAGGCCCGCAAAAACTTTGGTCGGAGATCAAAAAGCAGGCGCCACAGTACGCCAAGGTGCTGCCGCAGTTACCTGTGCTCTTGCACCAGTATCTGCAACAAAGCCCCCAAGACGCCGTTCAGCGCGACTTATTGGCGCGGATGCTTGCGCAACAGCAGCGCACGCACGGCTTTTTGCAGGCAGTGGTGTTTGGCTTTGGTGGCTTCATCTTGGGCGTCCTCTTGACGCTGGCCCTGGCGAAAGGGTATTTCTGGCACTAGGCAAACTATAATCGTAGGCTTTGCCACCCGCCCGCCAACGGCTTTTTGCTATGCCTATTTACGCCTACAAGTGCAGCGCCTGCGGATTTGCCAAGGACGTTTTGCAAAAAATATCTGATGCGCAGTTGAGCGATTGCCCTAGTTGCGGCCAATCTGCCTTTGAAAAACAAGTTACCGCTGCTGGTTTTCAGCTCAAAGGTTCAGGTTGGTATGTCACCGATTTCCGGGGTGGAAAGACCGAGGCTCCAGCCTCGGCTGACAGTGCCGCGGCGGCCAAAACCGAGGGCGCAGCAGGTGCTGCCAATACCAGTGCAAGCGCTGGCACTGACGGCCCTGCAGCCAGCACGCCTGCCGTCACGACTGCCGCGCCAGCTAGTAGTGCGCCTACCGCCACGAGCGCGACGCCTGCGGCTGCGGCTTGAGCGCCGCGTCTAAGTTTTCTGATCCTGGGGGTTCTAAGTTGCCAATTAAGAAATATCTTCTGACTGGGTTGATGGTATGGCTGCCGCTGGCCATCACTATCTGGGTGTTGCTGTGGATGATGAATGTTCTGGACGGCTTGTTCGGCCAGTTGTTGACGGCGCTGTCTGCGGTTAGTTCCGACCAGTCCGCCGCATCGCTAGAAAGGTTGCGCCATATCCCCGGTTTAGGCGTGGTGTTGGTGCTGGGATTTATGTTGCTCACGGGCGCCTTGGTATCCAATGTCGCAGGCCGGTGGTGGCTCAAGCAGTGGAACCGGATGTTCACCCACATCCCCGTCGTCAAGTCCATCTACAACAGTGTGAAGAAAGTCTCTGACACGCTGTTTTCAAGCAACGGCAATGCATTTCGTACGGCTTTACTGGTGCAGTTTCCGCGCCAGGGCAGCTGGACCATCGCTTTCCAAACCGGTGTGCCTGACGGCGAAGTAGCCCGTCATTTGCCCGGCGATCTGATCAGCGTTTATGTCCCCACAACGCCCAATCCGACCGGTGGCTATTTCCTTTTGCTCCCGCGCTCCGAGGTTATTGAATTGGAGATGAGCGTGGACGAAGCCCTTACCTACGTGATATCCATGGGCGCTGTGTCGCCGACGGTGCCCAGTGCGCCCTCGGACCGCGGCCCCGCCACCTAATCAAACCCTTACTGCCCCACAGGGGGATGGAAAACACACCATGGCAATGCGCTCTCACTATTGCGGTCTTGTGACCGACGCCTTAATGGGCCAAACCGTTTCCTTGTGCGGCTGGGTCAACCGCCGCCGTGATCACGGCGGCGTGATTTTTGTCGATCTGCGTGACCGCGAAGGCTATGTGCAGGTGGTCTGCGATCCGGATCGCCCAGAAATGTTCAAGACCGCCGAAGGTTTGCGCAATGAGTTTTGCGTACAGGTTAAAGGTCTGGTGCGCGCTCGCCCCGAGGGTACGGTCAATGACAATCTGAAGAGCGGAAAAATCGAAGTCCTGTGCCAGGAATTGATTGTGCTCAACCCATCAGTGACGCCGCCTTTCCAGATCGATGAGGACAACTTGTCCGAGACCACACGCCTGACGCACCGCGTGCTCGATCTGCGTCGGCCCTACATGCAAAACAATTTGATGCTGCGTTATCGCGTGTCGATGGAAGTGCGCAAGTTTCTCGATGCCAATGGTTTTGTGGACATCGAAACCCCGATGCTGACCAAGAGTACGCCGGAGGGCGCGCGAGATTATCTGGTCCCTAGCCGAGTGCATGACGGTCAGTTTTTCGCATTGCCGCAATCGCCCCAGTTGTTCAAACAATTGCTGATGGTGGCTGGTTTTGACCGCTACTACCAGATCACCAAGTGCTTTCGCGACGAAGACCTGCGTGCCGACCGCCAACCCGAATTTACGCAAATTGATATCGAAACCTCTTTCCTCGGCGAGGAAGAAATCCGCGATATGTTTCAAGGCATGATTGCTACGGTGTTCAAAAACACCATTGGTGTTGACCTGGGTAACTTCCCGGTGATGCGCTATGCCGACGCGATGCACATCTATGGTTCAGACAAGCCGGACCTGCGCGTTAAATTACAATTTACCGAGATGACCGACGTCATGAAAGACGTGGACTTCAAGGTGTTTTCAGGCGCGGCGACCATGAAGGGCGGGCGCGTAGTGGCGCTGCGCGTGCCGGGCGGTTCGGTCGAAGGCGGAGGCATCAGCCGCGGCGAGATCGACGCGTACACCGAGTTCGTCAAGATTTACGGCGCCAAAGGCTTAGCCTATATCCGCGTCAATGAAGTTGCTAAGGGTCGTGACGGTTTGCAAAGCCCCATCGTCAAAAATATCCATGATGCGGCGCTGGCCCAGTTGCTGGAGCGCACTGGTGCGCAGGACGGGGATTTGATTTTCTTCGGCGCGGACAAGGCCAAAATCGTGAACGACGCCATCGGCGCTTTGCGCCTGAAAATCGGGCACAGCGATTTCGGCAAAAAGCAGGGCTTGTTCGAAAAAGGCTGGGCGCCCCTGTGGGTGGTCGATTTTCCGATGTTTGAATTCGACGAAGAAGCCCAGCGCTACACCGC
>CAMDHL010000269.1 GCA_945898105.1 Comamonas sp. lk
GTGGGCGGCAAAGGCGGCGGCAAGCCGGATATGGCCATGGCTGGGGGCACCGATCCTTCCAAGCTTGACAGCGCCATCGCCAGCGCCCAGGCCTGGGTGAGCGAGAGGCTTTAGCCCGTGCAGCGACGGCGCCTGCTGGCAGCCAGCGCTGCGGCTTGTGCATTGCCTTCCGCACGGCTAGTGCGTGCCGAGAGCGGCTTCGATGTGCAGCCCTGGCCTGCCAACAAGGCTGCGCCAAAAGAACTTATTTCCATAGAAACCGGCGAGCGTTGGGATCTGGCCCAATGGCGTGGCGTCGCGGTGTTGCTCAATTTTTGGGCCAGTTGGTGCGAACCCTGCCGCCAGGAGATGCCTTCGATGCAACGCCTGGCCGCAAGTCGCGCGGCAGAAATGAAGGTCCTTACAGTGAATTTCAAAGACGTTCCGATTGCGATGGAACGGTTTATGGCCCAGACCGGCTTGCAACTGCCGGTGCTTCGGGACAGCGACGGCGCGATAGCGCGCCAATGGGGTGTGCGGGTGTTTCCTTCCACCGTCTTGGTGGATGCTGAGGGCGTGGTGCGCAGCACGGTACGCGGGGCCATCGACTGGACCGGTCCTGCGGCCCAGCAACTGATCCGACCCTTGCTCAGGCGCGTGCCAGCAGGCGTTGCGTAAGGGCCTGCACTAGCGCATCGGGGTGTGCCGGGCTGGGGCTGTCTAACTGGGCTTGGACTAGGCGGCGCAAAGTCTCCTGGTGCGGCGTCAGGGTTCCAAAAAAACGCGCCTGGCTACCGCTGGCGATCAAGAAGGTGGGGAAGTCTTCCACATCAATCGGGTCCACCAGGTCGGCCTCGTCTTCCACATCTACCCATAAAAATCGCGAGGCGCCGAATTCGGCTTGCAATTGCTCAAACAGCGGACGGTAGTCACGGCAAGTGCCGCACCACTGCGCGCATAAACAGACGATAAGCAGGTTTGACGCGTGAGGGCTCGGGCTGGACATGGGCCCTATCATGGCAGAAAAACAAGGTCGATTTAGGGTGGACGCCCCCCATGATCACGTTCTGAAAGCCTGCGGTGCAACCGTGACCACGCAAGCAGCGAAGCTTGCATCGACCAACCGTAGCAGCAAGGAAATCGCGGCGCGCGCCGAGGTTTTACACTAGGGGGTTTACCCGAATGCGGGTTTCATCCTTCTACAGCCAAAGCACATAGCCCCATGAGCGCATTTCTTGAAGAAAAGGTCCTGAGCGTCCACCACTGGACCGACCGCCTTTTCAGCTTCACCACCACCCGTGACGAGGCCTTGCGCTTCTCCAACGGCCACTTCACCATGATCGGACTGCGCGGCGAAGGCGGCAAACCGCTGCTGCGCGCCTATAGCATCGTGAGCGCGAATTATGAAGACCATCTAGAGTTTTTGAGCATCAAGGTACAGGACGGGCCACTCACCTCCAAGCTGCAACACATCCAGATCGGCGATACGATTGTGGTGGGCAAAAAGCCCACCGGTACTTTGCTGATCGATTACTTGTTGCCCGGCAAAAACTTGTATTTATTCGGCACCGGTACCGGCGTTGCACCCTATCTGAGCATCGTGCGCGACCCGGCAACCTACGAGCGTTTTGAAAAAGTGATTTTGGTGCACGGTGTGCGCGAAGTGGCCGAGCTGGCGTACCACGACTACCTCAGCCATGAATTGCCAGAGCATGAATTTTTGGGCGAGATGGTGAGCGCGCAGATGCTCTATTACCCCACCGTAACGCGCGAACCCTTTCGCAACCAGGGCCGCATTACCGACTTGCTAGAAAGCGGCAAGATGCAAGCTGATTTGGGCATGCCCAGGTTCGACCCGGCGAACGATCGCGTCATGCTGTGCGGTAGCCCTGAGATGCTGCGCCAGCTTAAGCACATGCTCGAAGCGCGCGGCTTTATCGAAGGCAATACCACCAAACCGGGCGACTTTGTGGTCGAGCGCGCTTTCGTAGAACAATAGTTGAACCATAAACCGCGCACTGCGCTCTGTTGGAAACCCCATGAAAAAATTTGATGTCTATGCCATCGGCAATGCCTTGGTCGATTCCGAGTACCAAGTCAGCGAGGCCTTGTTGCAGCAGTCTGGCGTGGAAAAGCGCCATATGACTTTGATCGACGCGCCGCGCCGCACCGAACTTTTGCAGCATATGCACGACGTGCCATCGCACCGCACCGGCGGCGGCTCGGCGGGCAACACCATCGTGGCAGTGGCGCAATTTGGCGGCAAAGCCTTTTATTCCTGCCGCGTGGCCGAAGACGAACTGGGCGCCTTTTATACCCAAGATTTGGCGCACCATGGCGTGGCCACCAACCTTAGCCACAGCCGCGCGCCGCATGGCCAGACCGGTATCTGCATGGTTATGGTCACGCCCGACGCCGAACGCAGCATGAGCACCTTCTTAGGCGCTACCGCCGACCTGGACCACACTTCGCTGCACCCGCAAGATATTGAGCGCTCCCGCGTGTACTACATGGAAGGCTACCTGGCCGCATCGCCCACTGGTGTGGATGCCGCCTTGCAAGGCCGCGCTATTGCCCACCGCGCTGGCGTGGCGCTTGCGCTCACCCTTAGTGACATGAGCATGATTAATTTCTGCCGCCCCGGCTTGGAGGCCATGGTCGGCAACACCGAAGAAGCAGGGCGCTTGGAATATTTGTTTTGCAATGAAGAGGAGGCGCAGGTTTGGTGCGGCTCGCAAGACTTGGAGGCGGTGTGTGCTCAGATCAGCAAGCTGGCCCGCGTGGTCTGCCTGACGCGCAGCGCCAAGGGTTGTATCGTGCTCGAAGGCGGGCAGCGCACCGAAGTACCCGCTGTGCCCGTGAAGGCCCTGGACAGCAACGGCGCGGGCGATATGTTTGCCGGCGCATTCCTCTACGCTGTCACGCAAGGCTATAGCCACGTGCAGGCCGCTGCATTAGGCAATCGCGCTGCCGCTCGCGTAGTCAGCCAATACGGAAACCGGCTTGACAGCGAAGCGGTGGCTGAAGTGATGGCAGGGTTTAAGCAAGGCTTGCCCGCGTAAATCGTGGCCGTTTAAATCGGCGTGTACTAGGTTTTCGAAAGCGTCGGCTTGACTCATATCGCTGCCCGCATCCGCTTATTTCAGCAGCCCTTGCAGGCCTGATAACGCTTTTTAACTGCGCCGCTTGGTGGGCTTGGATAAAGTCGTCGCCACTTCCCGCGCGACCGCTTTATCTTCAGCGCCCGCAAATTTGCTGTATTTGCCCAAGATGCTAACCAGCTGCCCGTAAATACGGGGCGCGCCGGCCAAGCATTCCTGGTGTTCTAGAAAATCGGGCTCGCCGGTGAAGTTGCCCACCAAACCGCCCGCTTCGGTGACCAGCAGCGAGCCTGCGGCCATGTCCCAGGGTTGCAGGCCGCGTTCAAAAAAACCGTCGCAGTAACCGGCGGCCACATAGGCCAGATCTAGCGCAGCTGCACCGGGGCGGCGTATGCCGGCGGTGCGCTGCATCACTTCGCTCAGCATGGCCAGGTAGCCCTCAAAATCGTCGCCTTGGCGGAAGGGAAA
>CAMDHL010000270.1 GCA_945898105.1 Comamonas sp. lk
CTCGGCCAATTGCAAAGGGCTATTGACGCCAGCAACCTCCAGAGGATCATCACTTTGATGGGCAAGCACCTTTACGCCGTCTGCCACCGCTAACTTCACCACGTCGGTGAGGTAATACTCACCTTGGGCATTTCGATTGTCCAGGCCTGACAGCCATTGCTTGAGGAGCGAAGCGGGCGCAGCCAAGACGCCACCATAGATCTCGTTGATGGCACGCTGGGAAGCGTTAGCGTCCTTGTGTTCCACAATTTCCTCTACCAACGCACCATCGCGTACGATGCGGCCGTATCCCGTAGGGTCCGGCAATTGCACCGTGAGTAAGGCCAGATGTTGGCCGGCACTAAGGTCTAGCAGGGCTTGCAGGGTAGCAGCCCGGGTAAAGGGCACGTCACCTGACAAAACTAGCACCATCGCATCGTTATCAAGTTGCGGGGCAGCAGTTTGCACCGCATGACCCGTGCCGAGCTGCGGTTCTTGCCGGACAAATTGCAAAGCCAGGTCGCCTGCGATGAGTGTCAAAGCCGCCTCCACCTGGGCCGCTTCATGGCCCGTTACGACCACGACTTTGCGCGCACCTATGGCGCGGACCGTCTCCAAAACATGTCCCGCCAGTGGCAGGTGGGCCAATTTTTGCAGCACTTTGGGCAGACTGCTTTTCATCCGCGTGCCCTTGCCGGCGGCCATCATCACCACATCGACCGGAAGACCTTTTGCCGGGCCATGCGCAGACTGCACCCCGCTTACATTTAGACTCACTGTTATGCCCCTCTTTAACTTTCGGCATGTAGCCGGTTCGATCCGATTGCGTGACATTATCAATCGTGTGCGCCGCTGGTTACCGACAATGGGTTTGGCGGTCACCTTAATCACGCTTGGCGGCTGCGGCGTCCTGCGCATAGGGTACAACTCAGCTCCCGAACTGAGCTATTACTGGCTCGACAGTTATATGGATTTCGACAAAGTCCAGTCTCGGCGCATCAAGACAGAGCTCAGCGCATTACACCGCTGGCATCGCAAAGAAGAGATGCCCCGCATCGCTGAATTGCTGATGCAAGCCCAAACGCTCGCGCTGCAAACTCCAGACGGTGCGCGCTTGTGCGCTCTGTACGACGGTGTGCTGCAGCGCACCCAGGCTTTATCCAAGCAGGCTATGCCGACCGCTGCGGCCATCATTCCAACGCTAAAACCAGAGCAACTGGCGACATTAGCCCAAGCCTATGAAAAAAGCAATCGCAAGATGCTTGGCGAGTGGCGCGACGCGCACAGCAAAGGCATGGATTCGCGAACGCTAAAGAGCCTGGAGCGGTTGGAGGATCTATACGGCAACCTGAGCGCTGAGCAGCGCAACTTGTTTAAGGCGCGGATGTCAGAGAATGGCTTTGACGAACAAAAATACCAGTACGAGTTACGTTCTCGCCAGCAAACTGTGCTTCAGACATTCGCCCGTTTACGCGGAACCGATGCCGCCACGGCCGAGGCTGCTTTAAGCGAACTTAGCATGCTGTTTTATGAATCTGCGGATTTGGCTTACCGGCAGCACCACGAACAAGTTCGTGCCAAAACCTGCCACGCTTTTGCTGTGTTGCACGCGCAGACTAATGCCGATCAACGCAGTTACATGGTCAAGCGACTGAAAGATTATGAAAACGAAGTGCGCTCACTCATGCTTCAAAAAACTGACTAAGCCCATTGCAGCAGCACAGCGCTTGCGACGGCGGTGCAGAGCCATTAATCGCGACGTAAGCGCCCCGGATGGTCCACCGGCCATGCCATGCCATAGTCGGTAAGCACCGCGTCTAGCGGGATGTCATGCGGCTCTGGCTCGAAGTCAGGCACAAAGCTGTTACCGAAACCCAAACCTACGGTGTAGGGGCGCGGCTCCAGACTAGCCAACATGCGGTCATAAAAACCGCCGCCGTAGCCCAAGCGATAGCCGCCCGCGCTATAGCCCACACAGGGCACGAACAAGAGGCTTGGCATGACTTGCTCGGTGTCTTTGGGTTTTGGAATACCGTAGGCATCCTCCTCCATCGGGCAGCCGGGGTACCAGATGTGAAAAGTCATGGTTTTGTGCGCTTTGTTCACGACCGGCAAGGCAATGCGTCGGCGCTGCGCGATGTCATTGAGCTCGCCGTCCTCTTTCCAGCGGTGCAGCGCGGGCAGGGGATCGAATTCGCCTTTTATGGGCCAATAGGCGCCGATGGTGGTGTCTGGTCGGCCGACCAGCCAAACGCGCATCACCCGTAGCAATAATTCGGCGCGGTGCAGCCGGTCGGGCAGATTCGCCCGCGCATCAAGCAATGCCTTACGTAAGGCTTTTTTTTCCTGAACTTTAGGGTCAATAGAGTTGTCCATAATCACCCCATGCGGTTAATCAAAAAAAATTTGGCAGCGTTGCTCTGCATTGTCGCAGTCGCCATGCCTGGCTACGCTGCGCGGGCCCAAGCGGTGGATATTGCGCGCAATGACCAAGCAGTGTTGGACATGGCACAGGCCTTCAAACTCGGTGAGCGCAAGCAACTGACCCAATTATTGCCGCAAGCCAAAGGCTCGCTGCTCGAGCCCTGGGCGGCCTACTGGGAATTGTCGATCCGCCTAGACCAAGCGGACAAGGCTGAGATAGAAAGCTTCCTCGCCCGCTACGCGGGAACTTATCAAGAAGACCGCTTGCGCGCCGAGTGGCTGGTGCAATTGGGGCGCAACCGCGAATGGGCCACATTCCGCGCGCAATTGCCGTTGTACCGTATGGCAGATGAGCGCAGTATCCAGTGCTACGCGCTGTGGAGCGATTACCTGGCCAGCGATGCCGACGTAGCCAAGCAATTGCAGGAAATCTGGTTGCCCCAGCGCGAGCCTGATGAGGCCTGCGCGGATGCGGCCCAGGAGCTCATCAAGGCGCGCAAAATGCCGGCGCAGGCGGCTTGGGTGCGAGCGCGATTGGGTATGGAAAACGATCGCCTGAAGGTCACCACCCAGGCGATTGCCACCCTTGATACCAAATGGGTTGCCACCGTGGCGGCGATTTACCAAAGTCCGTCCAGATACCTCAATGACAAACTTACTGCATTGCGGCCGCAGACCCGGGAGTTCGTGTCGCTGGCGCTGATCCGTTTGGCTTATCTAGATCCCCATGACGCGGCTTTGGAGGTGGAAAAACTTCGTTGGCGCGCGCAACTGACGGGCGAGGAGCGCAGCTGGATATGGGGTGTCATCGGTAAACGCGCGGCACAAAAAGGCCAGGATAACGCGTGGTCCTACTACCAGCAAGGGCATTTAGACCAGATGCACGAAGACCATTTACTGTGGGCTGTGCGCGCGGCTTTACGCCAAGGCAAATGGCCGCAAGTGGAAGCAGCGATTTCGGCTTTGCCGCCTGCCCTCAGAAGTGAACCGACCTGGATCTATTGGCATGCACGCGCAATCCTCGCCCAAAAGCCGACTGAGGTTGCCCGTGCCCAAGCCATGGCCAGTTTGCAAAGCATTGCCGGCATCCGTGGGTTTTATGAGCAACTGGCCCTGGAAGAGCTTGG
>CAMDHL010000271.1 GCA_945898105.1 Comamonas sp. lk
ATATGCCTTGGATGAAAAATGTGCTGGAGCACGGCACCGCCATCGTCGCCGATTGCGTGGTGCCCACGTTTACTAATCCCAATAATTTGTCCATCGTCACTGGCGTTCCGCCTAGCGTGCACGGCATCTGCGGCAATTATTTTTATGACACAGCCAGCGACAGTGAAGTGATGATGAACGACCCCAAGTGGTTGCGCGCTCCGACGGTGCTAGCGGCCATGGCTGACGCAGGAAAAAAAGTCGCAGTGGTCACTGCCAAAGACAAGTTGCGCACCCTACTGGGCCACCAGATGCGTGGCATTTGTTTTTCTGCCGAGAAGGCCGATAAAGCGACGCTGGCCGATAACGGCATTGACGATGTGTTGGCTAAGGTGGGGCGTCCCTTGGCCAGCGTGTACAGCGCAGACCTATCCGAGTTTGTATTTGCAGCAGGCGTCTGGTTGATGGCGCATGAAAAGCCGGACCTGATGTACCTGTCCACCACCGATTACATACAGCACAAATTCGCACCTGGTACCGATGGCGCCAATGCGTTCTACGCCATGATGGACAGCTACTTGCAGCAACTCGAGGACATGGGCTGCATCATTGCGCTCACAGCGGACCACGGCATGAACGCCAAGACCGGTTTGGACGGCAAGCCTGATGTCTTGTACCTGCAAGACATGCTGGATGCCTGGCTGGGTGCAACGCAGGCGCGCGTCATTCTGCCGATTACAGATCCTTATGTAGTGCACCACGGCGCGCTGGGTTCGTACGCCACTATCTATCTGTCGCCTGAAACAGACCATGCTGCCATCGCAGAACGCTTGCGCACGATGCGCGGTATCCAAGTGGTGCTTACACGCGAACAAGCGGCCGAGCGTTTTGAACTGCCGCCGGATCGCATCGGCGATCTGGTCGTGGTCTCTGAGCGGTTTACCGTTCTGGGCACGGCCCAATCGCGCCATGACTTGTCGGGGCTGGACGTGCCGCTGCGCTCGCATGGCGGCATTAGTGAGCAGCGCGTGCCCATGGTTCTTAACCGCCCGATACCCGGTCTGGACAAAACGCGTCGCTGGCGCAACTTTGATGCGCTCGATTTAGCCCTGAACCTGGCCGCATAAATCTTGGACTGACCATGACCGATATTGTCGACTTCATACGCGAAAACAAACTAGACGCCATGCGCCTGGGCGGCCAGGTGCTGGGCGCCGGCCGCGAGCGCCACATCAAAGTATTTAACCCTTATACCAAACAGCTCCTGGGCCAAATACCCAAAGCTACCCTCGAAGAAGTACGCCACGCTTATGCCTGGGCGAATGCGTACCAAAGCCGCCTGACGCGCTATGAACGCGCCGCTATTTTGAACAACACCGCTGCACTGGCGCGCGCGCATGTGCAAGACATTGCACGCCTCATCAGCGCCGAATCAGGGCTGTGCATGAAGGACGCGGTTTATGAAGCGGGCCGCGTAAGCGACGTGCTCTTGTTTGGCGCGCAAGAAGTGCTGAAAGACGATGGACAGATATTTAGCTGCGACTTGACGCACCATGGCAAGCAACGCCGCGTCTATACCCAGCGCTCGCCGCTCTTGGGTGTGATCAGCGCTATCACCCCGTTTAACCACCCGATGAACCAGGTGGCGCACAAAATTATTCCCAGCATCGCCACCAACAATCGCATGGTCCTCAAACCCTCCGAGAAGGTGCCGTTCTCTGCGATCTATTTGGCGCAACTGCTGTATGAAGGTGGGTTGCCCCCGCAGATGCTGCAAATCATTACCGGCGACCCGGCTGAGATTGCCGACGAAATGCTCACGCATTCGCAGGTGGATCTGATTACATTTACCGGCGGTGTGCCGATTGGCAAATACATCGCCACCAAAGCCGGCTACCGCCGCGTGGTGCTGGAGTTGGGCGGTAACGATCCACTGATCGTGATGGACGATGCCGACCTGGAAGAGGCAGCTACGCTAGCGGTCAACGGCTCCTATAAAAATTCGGGCCAGCGCTGTACCGCCGTCAAACGCATACTGGTACATGACAAGGTCGCCAAGGACTTTACCGATCTGGTGCTGGAAAAAACCCGTGCCTGGACTTATGGCGATCCGGCCGACGAAACAAACCTGATGGGCACGGTCATTGACGAGCAGGCCGCGATGTTGTTTGAAGCGCGTGTGAATGAAGCCGTCTCGCAAGGCGCGCGCCTCTTGTACGGCAACCAGCGACGCGGCGCTTTGTATGCGCCCACGGTGATCGACCAAGTTCGCCCAGAGATGACGGTGGTGCGCGAGGAAACCTTTGGCCCGGTGTCGCCCATCATTCGCTTTGCGAATATCGACGAAGCAATTGCGCTGGCCAACGGCACGGCCTATGGTCTGTCCAGCGGCGTGTGCACCAACCGCATGGACGATATCGTGCGCTTCGTGAATGAACTGCAAATGGGCACGGTCAATGTGCGTGAGGTGCCAGGCTACCGTTTAGAGTTGACACCTTTTGGTGGCATCAAAGACTCCGGCCTGGGCTACAAAGAAGGCGTGCAAGAGGCGATGAAAAGCTTTACCAACGTCAAAACCTATTCGCTGCCCTGGGTATAAAAACACGTATGGCATCACTTACGCCCCGCCTGGTTGCGACAGGCCAACTGTTTGTCGCGCGTGGCGCAGAGCAAGCGGGTCTGGCCACGCCGGATCTGGCGCATTTCCTTGACTATGCCAGCCGCTGCGCACTCTTGCACTGAGGCCGCATGACAGGCCTAAGCCCGCATGTGCTGCTGGCCGTCCTGGTCGGCGCGCTGCTTCACGCCAGTTGGAATGCGCTGGTTAAATCGAGCACCGACAAAACTTTGGATACCGCGCTCATCCATGTGCTTTGCTCTTGCTATGCGATACCGATATGCCTGTATCTTGGTCTGCCTGACCCTCAGGTCTGGCCTTATATCGCTGCTTCGCTGGTGGTGCATGTGGCTTACTACTTTGCATTGGCCGGTGCCTACCGCCACGGCGACTTGGGGCTCGCTTACCCCTTGATGCGCGGCACGGCGCCGGTGTTGGTGGCGCTCAGTTCATTTGTTCTGCTTGATGAGGTGCTCACCCCCTTGGCTTGGTTAGGCGTGCTGTGCGTGAGTTGCGGTCTGCTTTTGTTGGGTGCCGGTGGTGCCATGTTGGCGCAAAAAAAAGCCGTCGTCTTTGCGTTGTCCAACGCCGTGCTGATCGCAATTTACACCGTGATAGATGCGAAGGGCGCACGTTTGTCCGGCCATGTTTTGCAATACGCTGCGATGCTGTTTGCATTGGACGGTTGGCCATTTGCCCTATTGGTTTTGTGGCAGCGCAAGGGGGTGGTCATGCCTTATGTGCGCGGGCGCTGGCGTTTGGCCGCCGGTGGCGCAGCCGCATCACTGGCCTCGTATTCGATTGCATTGTGGGCGATGACGGTGGCGCCGGTCGCGCTGATTGCCGCGCTGCGCGAAACCTCGGTCTTGTTTGCCGCCATTTTGGGCGCATGGTTGCTTAAAGAGCCATGGACCCGTCCCCGTGTACTGGGCAC
>CAMDHL010000272.1 GCA_945898105.1 Comamonas sp. lk
ACCAGGTTTTCGATATTGCGGCGCATCCGCGTGTGCAATCAATCAGTTTTGGTTTGATGGATTTTGTGTCTGCCCATGGCGGTGCTATCCCGGCCTCTGCCATGGCACTGGGCGGGTCGGACGCTGCTTTAGACCAGTTTCACCATCCCCTGGTGCTGCGCGCCAAAATGGAAATTGCCAGTGCCTGCCACGCGCATGGCAAAGTGCCTTCGCATTGCGTGGTGACCGAATTGCGCGACACCGAGGCGATTGAAGCGGCGGCGCGTCAGGCTGCGCAGGCTTTTGGTTTCACACGCATGTGGAGCATTCACCCTGATCAGATACGTCCCATCTTGCGCGGATTTGCCCCCACTGGCTCCGAGGTCGAGCATGCCGCTGCGATAGTCCATGCTGCAGCGCTGCAGGACTGGGGCCCCATAGCCATTGATGGTCAGTTACACGATCGCGCCAGCTACCGTTATTTTTGGCAGGTGCTCGAGCGCGCCCACCGCACTGCCGTAGCATTACCGCTTCCAGTGCGCCACTATTTTGTATGAATCAAGAAGGAGTAATTCACATGTTAGAGGCATACCGTAGCCATGTCGCCGAGCGCGCCGCGCTGGGCATTCCACCCTTGCCCCTGGACGCCAAGCAAACCGCCGCGTTGATCGAATTGATCAAAGCCCCCAACGCTGCGGATGCGCAGTATTTGATGGACATGCTCACGCACCGCGTACCGCCGGGCGTGGACGATGCAGCCAAAGTTAAAGCCTCGTTTCTCGCTGCCGTAGCCCATGGCGATATCAGCGTGGCTTTGATTTCAAAAACCAAAGCCACCGAATTGCTGGGCACCATGGTGGGTGGCTACAACGTCAAACCGCTAATCGACTTGCTTGACGATGCTGAAGTAGCGGTAGTCGCTGCCAAGGCCTTGAAAAAGACTCTGCTGATGTTTGACTTTTTCCATGACGTAGCCCTTAAAGCCAGCGCTGGCAATTCGCACGCAAAAGAGGTGATGCAAAGCTGGGCCGATGCCCAATGGTTTACCGAGCGCCCCGAAGTGCCACACAAGATTACCGTCACGGTATTTAAAGTGCCAGGCGAAACAAATACCGACGACTTGTCTCCCGCCCCCGACGCCTGGAGTCGCCCAGACATTCCGCTGCACTACCTGTCTATGTTGAAAAATACGCGCGAAGGTGCGGCCTTCAAGCCGGAAGAGGAAAGCAAGCGAGGCCCCATGAAGTTCATCGACGAGCTCAAGGCCAAAGGCCATTTAGTTGCGTATGTGGGTGATGTGGTGGGTACGGGTTCGAGCCGCAAGTCTGCGACCAATAGCGTCATTTGGGCTACTGGTCAGGACATTCCTTTTGTACCCAACAAGCGCTTTGGTGGCGTCACTTTAGGCGGCAAGATTGCACCTATCTTTTTCAACACCCAAGAAGACTCGGGCGCTTTGCCTATCGAGGTGGATGTCAGCAAGCTGGAAATGGGCGACGTGATCGACGTGCTGCCCTACGACGGCAAATTGCTGCGCAACGGCGAAGTGGTCACTGAGTTCCAACTCAAGAGCGAAGTGCTGCTCGATGAGGTGCGCGCAGGCGGACGGATTAACTTGATCATTGGCCGCTCGCTCACCGCCAAAGCGCGTGAGTTTTTGGGCTTGCCAGCCTCCACCCAGTTCCGTTTGCCCAAGCCGCCTGTCGCAACCCAGGCCGGCTTCACGCTGGCCCAAAAAATGGTGGGCCGCGCCGTTGGCTTGCCCGAAGGGCAGGGCGTACGCCCCGGCACCTACTGCGAGCCGCGCATGACTACCGTGGGCTCTCAAGACACCACCGGCCCGATGACGCGCGACGAACTCAAAGACCTGGCTTGCCTGGGCTTTAGCGCTGATTTGGTGATGCAGTCCTTCTGCCATACCGCTGCCTACCCCAAGCCCGTGGACGTGAAAACCCACCGCGAGCTGCCAGCCTTTATCAGCAACCGTGGCGGCGTGTCTTTGCGTCCAGGCGATGGCGTGATCCACTCTTGGCTGAACCGCCTGTTGTTGCCCGACACCGTGGGCACCGGCGGCGACAGCCACACCCGTTTCCCCATCGGCATTTCCTTCCCCGCAGGCTCCGGCCTAGTGGCCTTTGGCGCGGCCACCGGCGTGATGCCGCTGGACATGCCCGAGTCCATATTGGTGCGCTTTAAGGGCCAGATGCAACCCGGTATCACCCTGCGCGATCTGGTGCATGCCATTCCTTTGTACGCCATCAAGGCCGGTTTGCTGACGGTAGCCAAAGCCGGCAAAGTCAATGCTTTCTCGGGTCGCATATTGGAGATCGAAGGCTTGCCTGATCTGAAAGTGGAGCAAGCTTTTGAGTTGTCCGACGCGTCTGCCGAGCGTTCAGCCGCCGGCTGCACGGTCAAGCTCAATCCTGCGCCGATCAAGGAATACCTGACCAGCAATGTCGTGCTCATGAAAAACATGATCGCCGATGGGTATGCCGATAAGCGAACCTTGGAGCGCCGCATACAAAAAGTGCAAGCCTGGCTGGACAAGCCAGAGTTGCTCGAAGCCGATGAAAACGCCGAGTACGCCGCCGTCATCGAGATTGACCTCAATGAACTTAAAGAGCCAGTGCTGTGCTGCCCTAACGACCCGGACGACGCCAAGCTGCTGTCCGATGTGGCAGGCACCCACATTGACGAGGTGTTTATCGGTTCGTGCATGACCAATATCGGGCATTTCCGCGCCGCATCCAAATTGCTAGAAGGCAAGCGCGATATTCCGGTCAAGCTCTGGATCGCACCGCCTACCAAGATGGACGCTGCTGAACTCACGCGCGAAGGTCACTATGGCGTGTTTGGCGCTGCCGGTGCACGTACCGAGATGCCCGGCTGCTCGCTGTGCATGGGAAACCAGGCGCAGGTACGCGAAGGCGCGACGGTGGTCTCCACCTCCACCCGCAACTTCCCCAACCGCCTGGGCAAGAACACCAATGTGTACCTCGCATCTGCTGAGTTGGCGGCGATTGCGTCCAAGTTAGGTCGTATCCCGACGGTGGCCGAATACGCCGAGAACATGGGCGTGATCAACAAAGACAGCAGCCAGATTTACCAGTATCTGAACTTTGACCAGTTGGAAGAGTACGCGGATGTAGCCAAGGGCGTAACGGCCTGATTTCAAACTTAAAGCCTAGCCGGTTTAGTCCGCAGCAATGCGGGCACTGGCTAGGTTTTTTTACGTCTATTGCGATGGGCGAACCGCGCCTATGTCTTGATGGGATGCGCCTTTAAAAAGTCGCGCACTGCCGTAAAAGACGCTTCCCGCATTTCTTCGAAATAGCCATGGCGCCCGCCGGGGATCAGGTGCAACTGCGCGCCCGCAATGCGCTGTACCAGCAAGTAGGCATTGGCAGCAGGGTTCACCTCGTCGTCGCTTCCGTGGATGACCAGCGTGGGCGCGCTGATGCGGGGTAGGGCTTCCCAGGCGTCATGGGCCTGGCTGGCTTGGTAATGCAGGCGCCGAGCATGGGG
>CAMDHL010000273.1 GCA_945898105.1 Comamonas sp. lk
ATGCCGACATACCGGTTTTCGTTGCCGATTTGACACCTTTGCAAGCCCAGCTCCAATTGGCCCGCATGGCGATCGACGAATTGCGTGAAAGCCACCCGCTGTCGCCCGAATCCAACGTGAAAGCGACCTACATGAGCCCGTGGCGCAGCCACTTGCTAACCGACAAATTTGGCCCGCTGATGCAAGTGGTGCTTCAGGTAAGCAAAGAGGCGAGCAAATTACTGTCCGCAAACTTGGATGCGCTGAATATGGAAATGATCGTCAGCGAATGCTGGGGAATTATTTATGAAGAGGCCAGTTACACCATCCCGCACAACCATTTCCCTTCGGACTTCAGTTGCTCCATCTACCTGGAGTCCCACGACAACAGTGCACCTATTGTTTTTGCCGGCAAATACCCGCTGCAAATCAAACCCAATATGCTGGTGATGTTCCCCGGCATACTCACGCATGAAGTTCCGGCAACGCAGGGAAAGCGCGTGGTGGTAGCTATGAATCTGCATAAGCACGCCACTTTTGCCAACGTAAAAATATAGGGCTCTGGGGGCTCGTATCCGCTGGCCGGAGCTGGCAACCCAACAGCCCGTGTCCCTGCCGCTAAAAGTGCAAAGTCTCCACACCCTTATCAGAGCCCAATAAGCAGATATTGGCTCGCTGGAAAGCAAAGACTCCCACGGTAATCACGCCGGGCCATTGACTGACTTCGGTTTCAAAGCCAAGCGGATCAGCGATAACTAGCCCTTTGACATCAAGCAAGTACTGCCCGTTGTCGGTTACCAGCGGATTAGCGCCCGCCATCCGAATAGCTGCCTGCCCGCCCATTGCCGCAAACTGCCTGATGATTCGCGCTGAGGCCATTGGAATAACCTCCACGGGGATAGGAAAGACACCCAACGATTGCACTCGCTTGGACGCGTCGGCAATACATACAAAGTGGTCTGATTGCGCAGCCACTATTTTTTCGCGCGTGAGCGCCGCGCCGCCACCTTTGACCATGTAGCCCTTACCGTCAATCTCGTCAGCGCCATCGATGTAAACCGCTAACCGCTCCACCTCATTAGCATCGCGCACCTCTATACCCAGGGCGCGCAAGCGTTCAGTGCTGGCCACCGAGCTTGACACCGCGCCGGGAATTTCGTGGCGGATGCTCCCGAGTGCCTCGATAAATTTATTCACCGTCGAACCCGTGCCCACGCCTACCCATTGCCCGCGCACCACATAGTCCAAGGCGGCCCGCCCGACCAAGGTTTTGAGTTCATCCTGCGTTAGGACACCAGTGCTGGCGGCGACGGGGGCCGGGGAATTGGACATAGAAACCATGGGGGACAATGCGGGACTGTGAAGTAAAAATCAACAGGAATTATCCGATGTCTCTGGTCCCCTACGGCTTGGTACGCCCCTTTTTATTTGGCATGGATGCCGAGGCCGCGCACGACTTCACCCTAAAAGCCCTGGCCCGTACGCAGGGCACGCCGCTGCAATTGGCCTATTCGCAGGCGCAGGTAGCGGACCCTGTGACCTTAGCGGGATTGCGCTTTCCCAACCGCGTGGGCTTGGCGGCAGGCCTGGATAAGAACGCCCGCTGCATTGACGCGCTGGGTGCCATGGGCTTTGGCTTTGTCGAGGTGGGCACGGTCACGCCGTTGGCGCAGAGCGGAAACCCCAAGCCGCGAATGTTCCGCCTTTCCAGCGCAGAGGCCTTGATCAATCGCATGGGTTTTAACAATGGAGGGCTGGACGCTTTTGTGGCCCATGTTCAGGCGTCGCACCTGCGCCGCGCCCGGCACCCCGGCCTTTTGTTGGGGCTCAATATCGGTAAAAACGCGGCCACGCCGATAGAACGTGCTACCGACGATTACCTGACTTGCCTGGAAGGCGTATACGGGCATGCGGATTACGTGACCGTCAATATCTCCAGTCCAAACACCAAAAACCTGCGCGACTTACAAAGTGATGCGGCCCTGGACGCCCTGCTCTCGGCCATTGCCCAGCGCCGCGAGGAACTGGCGCAGCACCACGCAGTATTTGACGATGCGGGCAACAAACGGCCCAAGCGCACGCCTATCTTCCTGAAAATCGCACCGGATTTAGAGCCAGCGCAAATTAGCGTGATCGCCGCCACGCTGCTGCGTCACGGCATAGACGGCGTGATTGCAACCAACACCACGCTCAGCCGCGAGGCAGTGCGCGGTCTGCCGCATGGCGATGAAGCGGGCGGCCTATCCGGTGCTCCGGTGCGCGAGGCCAGCAATGCTGTCATCCGGCAATTACGCGCTGCCTTGGGTCCGCGCTATCCCATCATCGGAGTGGGAGGCATTCTTAGCGCGCAAGACGCCTTGGATAAGCGCCAGGCGGGGGCCGACTTGGTGCAGATCTACACCGGCCTGATCTACAAAGGCTCAGCGCTGGTGAAAGAAGTGGCATTGGCCCTGGCCAAGGGGCGCTGAGCAATGGTCAAGAAGTAGCCGTGGGCTACAAGGCGTAAAAGGGTCCGGTGACGGCGCTTGGGCCCACACCCGCGGCACTCATGCCGTCTATGCCAATGACCACGGTTTTGCCGTAGAAAAACGGCAAACCCAAGTCCAAAAGTCCCGACGCGCTCAGAGACCCACCCAAAGCAGGCAGCGCCGCATTGCCTTTTTGGAACGAGGCGACTGGATTGGTGAGCGTAAAACTCCCCCCGACTTGCACAGCGCCCGCACTGCCAAGCACCACATTGAATGCAATATCTGCAAGCGGACAATAAAAGCCGCTGTTATGGGGTGGGGTGCAATTTGGCAAATTCGCGTCGAAAAAAATCCCGTTGGAGCCTGTATCCAAAAAAGTATTCGGAAAATTGCCGGTTGCCAGAGCGCTGTTACTGCTGAGCGCCCCATAGAGATACCCTTGACTGGTGGTGGCCAATACCCGTAGCGTTGGGAAATAGTTGTTAGTGCGCGTGCCCAGTCCAAAAATCATCTTGCCAGTGGCAGTGGCGGCGCCGGCATTTGGCACGCCGTCCATTTGGATCGCAAATCCGTTGTTGTCCGTGGGAAATCGCGACACGACTTGCTGCAGTTGCGTATCGATCGCCAAATTTGAGCCCGTTATGCTGCTGCAAGTCACGTTAACGCACCTGAAATATTTGCCATTGCGCGCGCTACGGCGACCTTGTGCCTCGCAGGCGCTGACGCAGTCCTGCTTGCTGAGACCCACACCCAAAATACCGTTAGCACCCAAATCGGCAGCGGTGATGATGGGGTCGCCCCAGGATGAACATTGCGTTTGAAATCGGTCATAGTCTGAATGCCCTACCAGCTGCACCGCGGTGTTGGCTGCGGTCAATCCACCAAGCTTCACATCCGCAATCGTTAGCGGGCCCCAAGCAAATGAGCCGTCTAGAAAATTGGCGCAGCCCAGCAGCACGTTCCCGTTGGTGCTTGTGGCCGCGCTCAACTGCAAATCTGCCGACACCTCACTGGCCAAAAGCCGCAAACCCACCGAACCGGTGTCCACCAGCAC
>CAMDHL010000274.1 GCA_945898105.1 Comamonas sp. lk
CCTTGGTTTTTTTGCAACAAGCACCAAAAAGGGGCAAACGGTTTAAGGCTGTATTCGCAAAGTCAAAGTTATTGGTGCTCTAAGTACGCCAATTGCACTAAAAGCCCTGCGCTGACAGCGTTTAAGCGCTGAAAGTATCAAAATACAAGGCCTCGCGGCCCGCGCGAGCAATAGCCAAAAAAGTGCGACTGCGCCCACAGTGCGCTAGTTTTTTACTCAGGCGCTCGATTTATCGAAATCAGAGCCGGTACACTACCGGTAGTGGCTTGCCAGCCGTGCACACACCATATATAGTGTGGCCTAGCAGGGCGCTATGCCCGCTATGTATCTAACCGAGCCTCATCCAGCCGGACTTCGTTGACCTCTATTCGGATAAAAAAAAGCAAATCATGCAATCAATTTCGACTCTTTCCCAAACGCCCGCGATGGCCGTACCCATAAGCGCCCAGTTTTCGAATGAAACTAATCCCATCCCCCTTACCAGTTACCAGATCATCCGCCGCAATGGCTCGGTAGTACCCTTCGAGCCCAACAAAATCGCAGTGGCCATCATGAAGGCCTCGCTGGCCGTGCATGGCACCCAAGGCGCGGCCTCGGCGAGTGTGCGCGAGACAGTGGATGGGTTGACCCAGCAAGTAATACGTGCCTTGATGCGTTCGCGGCCCGGCGGCGGCACATTTCATATCGAAGACGTTCAGGATCAAGTGGAGCTCGGTCTGATGCGCGGCGGTCACCATGAGGTGGCGCGCGCCTATGTTTTATACCGTGAGCGGCGCGCGCAGGAGCGCGCTAAGCAACAGGTGCAAGCCGCGCCACCTGCGCCCACTTTGCATGTGGTGGACGGTGGTCAGCGCGTTGCTCTGGATATGGCGGCTTTGACAGAGCGCATCCGTAATGCGTGCTCGGATTTGGGGGCAGACGTCAAGGCTGAACCCATCATCGCCGAGACCTTGCGTAATCTGTATGACGGCGTGCCCGTCGATGAGGTGTACAAGGCGTCTATTTTGGCGGCTCGTACCCTGATTGAGAAAGACCCCGACTACACCTACGCGACCGCGCGACTGCTGTTCCATACGATTTCGCGAGAAGTGCTGGGTAAAGACGTCCCGGCTGCCGAGATGCAGCAGGCCTATGTGAATTACTTTCCTGACTTCATTAAAAAAGGCGTGCAACATGAGTTGCTGGACGAAAAGCTTTTGCATTTCGACCTCAAGCGATTGGGTGGCGCACTGCGTGCTGAGCGTGACCGCCAATTTGATTATCTCGGCCTGCAAACCTTGTACGACCGTTACTTCCTGCACCACAATAAAACGCGGATTGAATTGCCGCAAGCGTTCTTTATGCGCGTTGCCATGGGTCTGTCGCTTAATGAAACCGAACGTGAAGCCCGAGCCATCGAGTTTTACGAGGTGCTCTCGTCCTTTGACTTCATGTCAAGCACGCCCACGCTGTTCAATAGCGGAACGCTCCGTTCGCAGTTGTCATCGTGCTACCTCACTACGGTGCCAGATGATCTAGATGGTATTTACGAATCCATCAAGGAAAACGCCTTGTTGTCTAAGTTTGCTGGCGGGTTGGGCAATGACTGGACGCGGGTGCGAGCCCTGGGTTCGCGCATCAAAGGCACCAATGGCGAATCCCAAGGTGTGGTTCCCTTCCTTAAAGTGGTCAATGACACAGCAGTGGCGGTGAATCAGGGCGGTAAGCGCAAAGGCGCGGTTTGTACCTACCTGGAAACCTGGCACCTGGATATCGAAGAGTTTCTGGAGTTGCGTAAGAACACGGGCGATGACCGCCGGCGCACCCACGACATGAATACGGCGAACTGGATTCCCGATTTGTTCATGCGGCGCGTTATGGAAAAAGGGCAATGGACCCTGTTCTCGCCATCTAATGTGCCGGACTTGCATGACAAATTCGGTATCGAATTTGAGACCGCCTATGTCGCCTACGAACAGCAGGCCGCGCTGGGTGAAATTAAGCCTGCACGTACGATTGAAGCAGGCGACCTGTGGCGCAAGATGCTGACCATGTTGTTTGAAACCGGCCACCCTTGGATTACCTTCAAGGACGCCTGCAATATCCGTTCACCCCAGCAGCACGCCGGCGTTGTGCATTCCAGCAACTTGTGTACCGAAATTACCCTCAATACTTCGGATACCGAGACGGCGGTCTGCAACTTAGGATCGGTCAATTTGCTGCAGCACATTAAAGATGGTGCACTAGACCATGACAAACTCAAGCGCACGATCACCACGGCGATGCGTATGCTTGATAACGTGATTGATATAAATTATTACGCAGTCAAAAAAGCACGCGACTCTAATGTGCGTCACCGACCGGTGGGCCTGGGTGTCATGGCTTTCCAGGATAGTTTGTACGTTTTGCGTATCCCCTATGCCAGCGAAGCTGCGGTGCAATTTGCTGATACTTCCATGGAGGCTGTTAGTTATTACGCTTACTGGGCATCGACTGAACTGGCCCGCGAGCGCGGCAGCTATTCCAGCTTCAAAGGTTCTTTGTGGGATCGAGGCATTCTTCCTCTAGATACGCTGGACATGTTGGCCAAAGAGCGCGGCGGCTATGTCGAGGTGGATCGCTCTTCGACCATGGATTGGGACGCGTTGCGCCGCAAGATAGCCAGTGACGGCATGCGTAATTCGAACTGCGTTGCCATCGCACCTACGGCAACGATTTCCAACATCATTGGCGTGGACGCATCTATCGAACCTTGCTTTGGTAATTTGTCGGTCAAATCGAACTTGTCGGGTGAATTCACGGTCGTCAACAGCTCTCTGGTACGTGACCTCAAGCGCATCGGTCTGTGGGATGACGTGATGGTGATGGACTTGAAACATTTCGACGGTTCACTCAGCCCTATGGATCGGGTACCGCATGAAATCAAACAGTTGTATGCGACTGCATTTGAAGTGGAAACCCGTTGGCTGGTGGAAGCCGCAGCGCGTCGTCAGAAGTGGATTGACCAGGCCCAGTCACTCAATATTTATATGGCCGGTGCTTCTGGCAAAAAGCTGGATGAAACCTACAAGCTTGCCTGGTTGCGCGGCTTAAAAACTACCTACTATTTGCGCACCATGTCGGCGACGCATGCCGAAAAATCCACCATCAGCTCGGGCCGTATGAACTCCGTGTCCTCTGCGCAATCTGCCGCGCCTTCTGCGGGCTCTTTGATGGCTGCTGCGGCAGCAGCATCGCAGCAGCAAATGGAATTGAGCAGCAGCGCAGCGACTGACATTAAATTCTGCGGCGTGGACGATCCCACCTGCGAAGCCTGCCAGTGAAGTTGCTCGGATTTGCGTTAAGACAATGAAATTAATGTGCGTACTTGCAAGCTGGCTACTCTGCCTGAGCACGGCGCACTAAATTAGAAATATTGGAACCACAATGTTGACTTGGGATGAAGATGTAAAACCGGCCTCTCTGCAGCCTTTCACTGC
>CAMDHL010000275.1 GCA_945898105.1 Comamonas sp. lk
CCAAACACGACGCCCATGTCGTGCTCCACGGTAAGTAAGGTCTTGCCCTCGGTAGCCTCGCGGATCAGGGCTACGAAATGGCGGGTTTCGCTGGCACTCATGCCCGCCGTGGGCTCGTCAAGCAAAATCACATTCGCACCGCCGCCAAGTGTGACACCCACTTCCAGGGCTCGCTGCTCGGCATAGGTCAGGTCTATAGCCAGTACATCGCGTTTACGCGCCAAGCCGATGCGCTCCATCAAGGCCAAAGCGGCGGCATTGGCATCGTGCATATCGGCTAGAAAGCGCCAAAAGCTGTAGCCATAGCCCAGACTCCAGAGCACGCTACAACGCAAGTTTTCAAAAACGCTTATCTTGGGGAAGATGTTGGTGATCTGAAAACTACGCGATAGGCCGAGGCGGTTGATTTCAAAAGGCTTTTTGCCTTGTATCGACTGTCCGTGCAGCAAGATATCGCCAGCGCTTAAGGGCATGCGTCCGCTGATCAGATTAAACAGAGTGGACTTGCCCGCGCCATTGGGCCCGATGATGGCCACGCGCTCGCCCGAATGCACTATGAGGTCGGTGCCGCGAATAATCTCCGTCTTACCAAAGCTTTTGCGCACATCGCGCAATTGCAAAGCCGGCACCAAGGTAGATGCTGTCATGGCGCAACAGCGGCGCGCAAGCGCTCGTCTTCCAACCTTTTTTGCTGCATATCCCATTGCAACGCAAAGCGTCTGCGCGACCATTCAAAACCGGACACCACAATGAATAGGTAGCTGAGTAGGCCACACCAGTGCGCGGCGGTAGAAGTGTCCAACGCCATGCCCAAGAAACGAAGCACCGGGCCCATCGCCGCATTCAACTGGCGGTGGTAAACCATTTCAACGAGCGCGGAAAAGCCCAGCGCACACATAACGCTACTTAGGGCCAACAGGCCATAGGCTGGGAGCAATGCGCGCAGCTTGCCGTGGCGAGCCAGGCGCAGATTAATCACGATCAAACTAGCGAGGCCGCCTGGCGCAATCATCACCATGAGCATGAATACCGCGCCCAAATACAACAGCCAAGCTTTGGTCAGTTCGCTCAACATGACAAACGCCAGCACCATCAGTACCCCGCCGAGTATCGGCCCGAAAAAGAAGGTAGCGCCACCTAAAAACGTGAACAACAGGTAGGTGGCGGAACGGGTTGCCCCAACGACCTCGGCGTTGACAATTTCAAAATTCAAGGCTCCCAGCCCACCGGAAATACCAGCGAAAAAACCAGCGATGATGAATGCGGTGTAGCGGATACGTTGCGGGTTGTAGCCGATGAATTCCACCCGCTCGGGGTTATCGCGCACCGCGTTGAGCAAGCGACCTAAAGGGGTTTGCGTGAAGGCGTACATCAGCACCACGCAGACCAGCGTGTAAAGCGCGATGAGGTAATAAACCTGTACGGCCGGGCCGAAACTGATGCCCAGCACCGGCGCACCGACCACGCGGTTGCCCGATACGCCACCCTCGCCGCCGAAAAATTCAGGCACCATCAAGGATATGGCAAACACCAGTTCGGCAAAGCCCAGCGTAATCATGGCGAACGTAGTGCCGGACTTTCGCGTCGTGACGTAGCCAAAAAGTATCGCAAAGACCATACCCGCAACACCGCCGACCAGGGGAACCAGGGATACCGGGAACGCCGGGCTTGCGACGCACCAGGCGTTGAGCGCATGGATCGCTACAAAGGCACCCAAGCCGGTATAAACCGCATGGCCAAAACTGAGCATGCCGCCCTGCCCCAGCAAAATGTTGTAAGACAAACAGGCAATGATGGCGATGCCCATTTGCGACAACAGGGTGATGGATAAGCCGCTGGCAAAAATACGCGGCATGAGGAGCATGGCCAATGCAAAGGCCAGCCACATCCAGATAGAACCCCAGCGCGCACCGGTATAAGTAACGGCGCTCATCAGTCGCGGCTCCCTAAAAGGCCGCGCGGGCGGAAAATCAAAATCAAAACCAGCAACAGATAAGGCAACATCGGCGCTAACTGTGCAATGGTCAGCCGCGACAGTGTGCTGCCCTGCCATGAAGGCGCCATCGTCAAGCCAGCCGAGGCCAGCACGCTGCCTAACGAGTGATCGAGCGACACGGCGAAGGTTTGGACCATACCGATCAATAGCGAGGCGATAAACGCGCCCGACAAAGTACCTAGTCCTCCGACCACTACCACCACAAACACCATCGAACCCACGGTACCCGCCATAGCCGGCTCGGTCAGAAAAGTGCTGCCGCCGATAACGCCGGCCAAACCGGCCAGTGCGGCACCCGCACCGAACACCAGCATGAATACGCGGGGTACGTTGTGTCCCAAAGTTTGAACCGCATCCGGATGTGTCAAGGCAGCTTGGATAACTAAGCCAACACGAGTCCGCTTAAGCAAAAGCCAAATTGCGGTCAGCATGGTGATAGCCACCAGCATCATGAACCCTCGCGTTGCCGGAAACGGAGAGCAAACAACGCGAAGCGCAGCGTCCAAAGAGGTGCAAAGTTCGGGTGCCACCGAACCCCAATACAAACTGACACCGCTTATCGAATGGTTTACCAGCGTAAAGGCTGGCCCTTGTAGGAATAGGGGAGGCGAAAAGTCCAGCGTAAGCCGGCCCCAGACCAGTTGCACCAATTCAAGGATTACATAACTGAGGCCAAAGGTAATCAGCAACTCAGGCAAATGCCCGAATTTATACACACGGCGCAAGCAGTAGCGCTCGAACCAAGCGCCTAAAACACCGACCAGCAGAGGTGCCACTACCAGGGCTGCCCAAAAACCGACTAGTTGTGAAATGCTGTAGCCGATATAGGCACCCAGCATATAAAAACTCGCGTGCGCGAAATTGAGTACCCCCATCATGCTAAAAATCAGGGTTAAACCTGAACTAAGCATGAACAACAACAGCCCGTAGCACAAGCCGTTGAGGCTCGATATTAGAAAAAACTCCATGGCGGAAAACGCACTTTGGACGGTGAACAGGTAACCTCGTCTGTAAAGTGCTATCTCCTTATAAGGTGTGACAAAGGCTTACCGAAAACGGAACCGAGCACTAAAAGGGCTGGGGCCCAGCCGAGCCAGCCAGCAAATGCCACACCCAGCCTATGCCGCGACCCCGCGGACACGCGGCAGCCCGGGCGCATGGCGGCTGCGCCATTCAATACGGACTTAGGCTGTGGGTAAGCTGTAATCTTTCAGCGTTTCGCGCAATTTGACTTTTTGCATTTTTCCCGTCGCCCCCAGCGGGATGGCGTCGATGAAGATGACATCGTCGGGAATCTGCCATTTAGCGGTTTTACCGTCAAAAAACGCCAGTAATTCCTCTCGCGAAACCTCGGTCCCAGGCTTCTTCACCACCACCACCACCGGGCGCTCGTCC
>CAMDHL010000276.1 GCA_945898105.1 Comamonas sp. lk
GGGTTTCGTCAGTCCAACGCACCTGGCCATGGCGTATGGCCACTTCGGGCTGGCTGAAGAGCCAGTCACTGGCTGCATCGGGCGCATCGTCCAAAGCGCTCAGTTGCAGGCCTGCAATCCAAATGGAACGGTCCTTGGCGCGCCGGATGTCCAGTGCCGCCCCTTCAACGTACAACTGCTCAAGCCGGCCAGCGGCCAATGAGCGAGGGGAAATGGCGGCGCTCACGGTAGGGAGCACAAGGGCCACCCGACCGTCCTTGTCAATCAATTGGACGCCCTGCAGGGCAATAGAGGGAATCAGGCCATTAGAGATCGCCTCCACACTACCGATGCGAACCCCGATGCTTAGGCTGCGGCTGGCCTGTTCTTCCAGCCATGGGCGCAAAGTGTCGATTCGCGGCACAATGACAAAGTGCAGCACCCCCCAAAACAAGCCAAACGACAACCACGCAGCGCCCACCAGCCACAGCAGCCACTTGGCAATGAACGAAATGATCAAAAGCGTGCGCGATGGGGTGGGTGGGTTGTCGGTCATTGGCACGTCGAATCAGGCACGGAATTATGACCCGCATTGACCCAATTTCGGGCGCAGAGCATTCGCGATTTGCGCAACGGGTACGCAGACGCTACGGGCAAGCCGCTAGCGTATTGCCTGCGGGTGTGCCAATGGGTGCATTGCAATCTGAGCTCTATCAGCAATTACGTGCCCAAGGCCTTGCCGTAGGTGAGGCTTTACGCATTACCCGCCAGCAGGTCCTGGAACGACTTTTGGTCTTGGACTGTGAACAGGGTTTAGGACTTGGCGATGTGACCGCCGCCATGACCGAACTGGCCGAGTTGGCCCTGTGCGAAGCCTATGCGCAGGCCAGCGCCGATGTGCAGTCGGTCCATGGCGCGCCTTGCAAAAGCGATGGCAGCCCGAGCGCGCTGTGCATTATCGGTATGGGCAAGCTCGGCGCGAGAGAGCTCAATGTCTCTAGCGACATTGACTTGATTTATGTGTACGAAGCCGACGGTGAAACTACCGGCAGCTCCGAAGGCCGCGGGCGCATTTCCAACCAGGAGTATTACGGCAAGTTGGTGCGCGCCCTGTATACGTTGCTCGGCGACACCACCGAGCACGGCTTTGTGTTCCGCGTGGACTTGGCGCTGCGGCCCAATGGCAACTCCGGGCCTCCGGCGGTGTCTCTGGGCGCATTAGAAGAATACTTCCAAACCCAGGGCCGCGAATGGGAGCGTTTTGCCTGGCTGAAAAGCCGGGTGTTGGCGCCAAAGTCCAGCGTGGGTAGCGCGTTTGCGATGCAATTGCGCGCGGTGGTCACACCGTTTGTGTTCCGTAAGTACCTGGACTACAACGTGTTTGATGCGCTGCGCGTGCTGCACCGCCAAATCCGTGAGCATGCGGGCAAACGCAGCGCCGGGCACCCAGAACGGCACAACGACGTCAAACTTTCGCGCGGTGGCATACGAGAAATTGAATTTACTGTGCAGCTGCTGCAAGTCGTGCGTGGCGGCCAGTTCCCCGAGCTGCGCACCCGGCCCACGCTAAGCGCCTTGCAGCGTTTGGTGCAAGCGGGGCTAATGCCGGCTGAAAAAGCCCAGGCCTTGCGAGAGGCGTATGTCTTTTTGCGCCGCGTGGAACACCGCATTCAGTACCTGGACGACCAGCAAACCCATGTGCTGCCCACGCAGGATGCGGACTTGGCCTGGATTACCAACACCTTGGGTTTCGCCAGCACCAGTGCATTTTTGGCGCAACTAGACCATCACCGCGAAAACGTGGCGCAGGAATTTGATGTGTTGCTCGGTGGTGGCGAAAAGTCGTGCGGTGCTTGCAAACCAGGTGAGGGTGACGCGGGTAAGCCGGTTACGGCACCCGCTACCGATCTGGACAGCGTGCTGGCGCAGTTGCCGCAAGCCATGCAAGAACGCGTTGCGCTGTGGCGCGATCATCCGCGTATTCTGGCTTTGCGGGAGGAATCGCGCGGCCGCCTGCTGCGCCTGGTGCAGCGCACCGGGCAGTGGCTGCAAGAAACCGAGATCACTCAAGAGGCTGCGCTGCGACTGATGGACTGGATGGAGTCGCTACTGCGCCGCGAAAGTTATTTGGCCTTGCTGGTCGAACGCCCTGCGGTCCATCAGCGCCTGCTGCGCCTTTTGGGCGCGGCGCGCTGGCCCGCGCGTTACCTGCTCAAGCACCCGGGCGTTATTGATGAATTGGCCGGTAGCACCATGGTGCGCGAGCGCTTTGACGCGGCCGAGTGCGAGGCCGACATAGAGCGCCGCTGCATTGCCTTGCGTAACAGCGGCGAAGAGGACGACGAAAGCTTGCTCAACCTGCTGCGCCGTGCGCACCATGCCGAGGTCTTTCGCACGCTGGCGCGCGATGTCGAAGGCCTGATCACGGTGGAGCAAGTGGCCGACGATTTAAGCGCCCTGGCTGAAGTGATATTGCGCATCACCGCCCGCTGGGTATGGCAGCGCATGAAACAGCGACATTGCGAACTACCACGTATCGCCATCATTGCCTACGGCAAGCTCGGCGGCAAAGAGCTGGGCTACGGTGGTGATCTGGACATTGTGTTTTTATATGACGATCCGGACGAGCGCGCTGGTGAAATCTATGGCACTTTGGTGCGCAAACTGATTAACTGGCTGACGGTCAAAACCGGCGAAGGCGATCTCTACGAAATCGACACAGCTTTGCGTCCCAACGGCAATTCTGGGCTGCTGGTCACCACCTTTGCCGCTTATGCCGACTATCAGCAACAGCGTGGTTCCAACACTGCCTGGACCTGGGAACACCAAGCCATGACCCGCGCGCGCTGCGTACTGGGCAGCGCGGACCTGCACAGCCGCTTTGATGCCATACGCGAAGCGGTGATTTGCAGTGCGCGCGACCATACCGCGTTGCGCGCCGAAATCGCCGCAATGCGCGACAAAGTGCGCGCAGCCCACCCGGTACCCGCCGAGCGCTTTGACGTCAAGCACAGCCCGGGTGGCATGGTGGACGTTGAATTCGCGGTGCAGTTTTTGGTGCTGGCGCATGGGCAGACACACCCCGGCTTGCGCGCTAATGTGGGCAATATCGCACTCCTGCAGGTCGCGCAAGATTGCGGTTTACTGCCCGCGCCGCTCGGCCATGCCGCCGCCCAGGCCTACCGCAGGCTGCGCAGCATCCAGCACAAAGCGCGGCTTAACGAAGAGCCTACGCAGGTGTCTTTGGCACTGGCCGAGCAAGAGCGCCAGGCGGGGCTGGCGGTGTGGCGGGAAGTGTTTGCGGACTAGGCACGCTGTATCGGCCGCAAAGATTTCATTGCTGCGACTTAGGCGCTCCGCAAAAACGCCCCCAACTGCCGCACTGAGGCATCGGCCTCGGCAAAGCG
>CAMDHL010000277.1 GCA_945898105.1 Comamonas sp. lk
GCCTGTTTTTGTCGGCCACTTTTACGCCTGCTGTCAGCGCCTGGGCCATGGCTTTATTGCAGCAGCCGGTGCGGGTGGACTTACGCCATGCGGTCGATGAACAGGCCGACATTACGCAGCGTGCATTTGCGGTAGATGTGGGAAGCCGCACCCGATTACTTAGACATTTGATGGCCGGCGCCGGTTGGAGCCGTGTGCTGGTTTTTGTCGGCACCCAGTTTTCCGCAGAAATCGTGGCGGACAAATTGCGAAAAGCAGGCATTCTTGCCGAGCCCTTGCATGGCCGCCTGAGCCAAGGAAAACGCACGCAGGTGCTACAAGATTTCAAAGCCGCGCGAATTCGCGTGGTCGTCGCGACCGATTTGGCGGCGCGCGGCATTGATGTGCTGCAGTTGCCGGCGGTGGTGAACTACGACTTGCCGCGCTCGGCTCAGGACTACACCCATCGCATAGGCCGCACCGGGCGCGCCGGTGAGAGCGGGCTGGCCATCAGCTTTGTCTGCCCGGATACGCAGCCCCATTGGCAATTGATCGTCAAACGCCAGTCCTTGGTGGTCAGCCTGGAGACCGAGCCAGGTTTTGAAGCTACTGGCGCGCCCAAGGCGCTAGTGCCCGGCGCACCCGGAGCGCTGGACCCGCGTGGCGGCATCAAAGGCAAGCGTCCGAGTAAGAAGGACAAGCTGCGCGCCGCTGCGCAGGCTACCGTGCTTTGAAGCTCTGCCCTAAGATGAGATCGCATGTCTGAAGGCAACCAGTTATTTATCCCACCCAGTTTTCTGGCCTTGTATCTAGCGCCTGGAGCGCACAAGCCTTCGGCCTCGCAGGCGCAGATTGCACAGTGCTATGAGTTGTGCGAAGACCTAGCGCAGATGCTCACCGGCACAGCCACCGAGTTGCAATTACGTAGTGACGCGGATAGCGGGCAAGTCTTGCAGCGTTGTCTTGATGGGCTGTGCGGCCCTGACGCGGTGATTGAAGAAGACCAGGCGCGCTGGGTGGTGTGCCGCCTGGCCGAGCTGATGCAATGGCCTGCGCCAGCCTGGCAGCTAATTAGGCCCTGAGATGCGAGCCGACGGCAGCACGCAAAGCACGCCTCAGGCCCACGTTGCTAAGTGGCCGGTGCGGATAGGGGCCTGGCGTGGAGTGCTGCTGTGTGTGCTGCTGGCAGGGCTGCTGCACCTGCTGTTTTTAGGCAGTGTTTCGCGCATAGTGCTTATGGTGCCCGGTGAATTTGCGGATGACCAAGCGCACCCGATATTTAGCACGCGCAGTATCCGAATCGCAAACACAGCCCCTGCGGCGGTGGTTACCGCGGTGCCAGCACCTACCAAGCCCAAGGCCCAGGGCACCGTCAGCCTTCAAGCCGATGAACCGGTCGCCACTGCGCCAACGAAACCCACCGCGCGTGATGCCGCTGAGCCTGTGGCGTTTGTTGTAGCGCCGCCCCCAGAGCCTGCGCGCCTTGCGCAGACCCCCGCTGCGCCGGCTAGCGCAGCGTCTGCGCCAGTTACAGCCGAAGCGCCCGCTTCGCAGCAACTGCCCCCAATTCCTCCTGCGCCTGTAGCCCTTTTACCTGCGGTTGCCGTGGCTGCTGAATCTGTCGCACCTTTAGCGGCTGCACCTGCCGCGATTGCTCCACAGCGCTCGCCCCTTGTTTCCCCAACGCCGGTAGCCGCTGCACCTGCATCACCTTTGGCCAGTGCACCTGCGTTGTCATCGCCTGCTGCACCTGCAGCATCTTCTGCGCCCGTGGCGACCGCGCCGGGCGGCGGGCTTGCGGAGTACAACTATCTGTTTCCCGCCTCTACCCGACTGAAATATGACGTTGCTGGCATCGTCAAAGGTTTTAAGTACGTTGTTTCCGGCGATTTGTTGTGGCTGCATGGCGGCAGCAATTACACCGCGCGTCTAGAAATCAGCCATTTTTTGCTGGGCTCCAAGGTGCAGACCAGCAAAGGCGCAATCACGCCGCGCGGCCTGGAGCCTTTGCGATACGGCGAAAAAGTGCGTAGCGAAGTGGCGGCGCATTTTGAGCGGGACAAGGGAAAGGTCAGCTTCAGCGCCAACACCCCGGATGTGCCGATCATGCCCCTGGCGCAAGACCAGGTCAGTATCTTTGTGCAACTGGCGGCCATGTTTGCCGCGGATGGACAGGCTTTTGTGCCGGGTAGCAAGCTGGTATTTCAGGCGGTGGGCGCGCGAGGGTCTGAGGACTGGGAATTCCGGGTGCAAGCGCCCGAGCGTTTAAAAATTCAGGGTAAAGAATGGACGGCCTATAAGCTGCTGCGCGAACACCGGGCCGAGTACGACACCCGGGCCGAGCTCTGGTTGGCTCAGGAGCTGGAGGGCATGCCCATCCGCATACGTTTGTCCCAAACCAGCGGCGACGAAATCGACATGGTTTGGACGCGCAGCCAAAAGCCCTGATATTTGGCCTTGTCCCTTGGGCGCAGCCTAAATCCTGTTAGGCTTAGGTTTTACCCGCTATCGTACCCACCGTATGAACACGCTTTACGACTCTGACAGCTTTACCGTGACCCACATGCTGGCCAACGCGCAGGCACAAAGCCAAAGCGGTGCCGCTTTCCTGGGTCAGGGCAATACCACCCTGAGTGACGTCAAAACCGCCCAATACCCGCAAGGCGTGCCCATGCTGGCGCGCCACGGCTTTGAGATCGTGGACAAACGCGCCGGCAAAGAGGTTTACCTCGATGGCTCCTGGGCCGAGTTGTTTCAACAGCACATCGTCGCCTGGCAGGTCAATATGCCCACCCAGGAAGAGGTTGAAGAAACCTTGGAGCAGTACGCTGGGCTGGCGCAAAACCCGGTAGTCATTCACTGATTGGCTGCGCGGCTCATGCTTACCTATGGTCGGCCTCACATTTGACATCGAGTAACCGGCCCGTGTTAAAGCTCCCAGGCCTTCTCCGATTGGTTGCCGTTTTAGGGCTTTGGCTGCTTGCTTGTGCACCCGCTTTCGCTACCGGCGGGGCCGATTGTCTTGGACATGGTGCCGCAAGCAAATCCCATCAGACTGCGGCCTACGCATCACATTCACCTGATGCCCATGGTCTTTCTGCCTTCGCCGTAAATGCGTTGCGGCATCAGGGGGGTTTGGGCCCTACATCGGGCAGCGTTGAGCCACCTGCGCTCACCGACGCCGACCAGGCTTGCGGCAGTTGCGTCCACTGTGCGGCTTGTTGTTTCAGTGTGGCGCCGCCAATGAGTTTGCAATTGCCCGCTGTGTTGGCCTCGCAAGGCACCGTATTTCCAAGCCTGGAACACCATCACCCGTCAACTGACTTGGCGACCCTAGAGCGGCCACCGCAGCCTGCACACCTCCGCAAGACAGCCTAGCGCTCGCCGCTTAACCTTGGCCTAACCAG
>CAMDHL010000278.1 GCA_945898105.1 Comamonas sp. lk
CCCAAATGCCCTACCGAGCGGATCCACAGCACCTGGCTAATGGCCAGCCCGCCAATCGCAAAAATTGCCAAGGCACCCAATTCCCGCCAACCCAGCGCGGCCCATTGCGGTGGCGCTGCCCCAGCCAATGCGGCTGCGCAAGCGGCCACCGTGGTCACTACCGCCGCGCCGGTTAAGGTCACCGTAGTGCGGCCCAGCGGGCTCAGGTCGGGGAAAGAAGTGACGGTCATGCGCGAACCCAGGGTGTAGACCAGCACCGAGGCAAAGCACATCAGGGCGCCCAGGCCCAGGGCTAATTGCTGGTTGCCTCCATCGAGCGCCATCACACCGCCCAACAGGCTAAGCGCCACGCCGACCACCAAACCCCGGCTGAGCTTGCGGCCATCGAGCAGCACTTCAATCGCAATAGCTACTACAGGCATAGAGGCAGAAATGATGGCCACCGTGACGGCATCAGTCATGCCCTGGCCGACCACCAACAGAAAAGCACCCAGGCCGATGGTAAAGCCGCCCACGCCTAGGCCCTGCCACCAGGGCGCGTGGCGCAGTGCATCGCGGCCTTCCAGCAGCCACCAAAGAGGCAATAAGCAAGCCGCAGCAAGCACCATGCGCGCGGCGGTCAGGGGCAGCGGCGGTACGGTATCGAGCAACAAGCTGGCGGCCGGCAAGCCCATGGCCCAGACCAGCATAGACAGCATGCACACGACATTGGCGGCCCATGCGGAAGGCGGGACAGGGCTGGGCATCATGCTTGCTAGTGCGGTGGCGCTTTTTAGGTTGGGGCTTCGAGCCGATGGCATAGTGCGCATCAAGGGATGCGTGCACCACGCGATTGTGCTTGAAGGGCCTGCGCGCCAGCAAGCCAGAGATTTTTTTAGTCCCAGGCGGCGGCGAAGGCTATCAGCATCAGCCCGCAGGCCCAAACGAGCGGACTGCGCGCGAGGGCCTGACGGGACTGGTCCCGCCCATGGGCGAGACGGCGCGCCTTGCGCAAAGCGCCACGTTGAGCTAAAGCGGAACGGGCGATAGAAAGCATGGACATGGCGGCTGCTCCTTGCAAGGCGGATTGATGTTATTGCCTATTGTTTCGTCTCTTTGAGAGCCACCACGGTAAGTCAGGTCAATCTGCAGGTGCAGCGCAAAGGCAAAATCGCCCTATGAACTACAAAAATATATGGAATCAATGGCCCATTTTTATCCCCATTGCAAGCGCACTGGCTTTGTATGGCGTAACCGGTGTGCAGCTGCCAGGCCTACAAGCCTTGTGGCTGGTGCTGGCATTGCTGATGGCGGTGATTGCCTCGGTGCACCATGCTGAGGTGATTGCCCACCGCTTGGGCGAGCCTTATGGCACGCTGGTATTGGCATTGGCCGTCACGGTGATCGAAACCGCATTGGTGCTATCAATGATGAAGGCCGGTAACAAGGCCAGCGCCACGCTGCCACGCGACACCATTTATTCGGCCGTCATGATCGCCTGCAATGGCGTGGTAGGCATTTGCCTGTTGCTGGGCGGTTTGCACCACAAAGAACAGTTGTTCCGCATCGAAGGCACTGGTTCGGGCTTTGCCGCACTGGCCACACTGTCGGTAATGGTGTTGGTCATGCCGCTGTACACCACCAGTTCGCCCGAAGGCACCTACACAGATTCGCAATTAATTTTCGTAGCGCTGTCCTCACTGGCGTTGTGGCTGGTGTTTGTGTTTATCCAGACCATACGCCACCGCGACTATTTTTTGCCTATGGAAAGCGCGGGCGATGAATCGGTGCACGCACAACCACCCGGCTTGATGCAGGCGCGCTTGAGCTTTGTACTTTTACTGATTGCCCTGGGGTGCGTGGTCGGATTTGCTAAGCTGCTCTCGCCAGCCATTGAAGCGGTGGTCAAGGCCTACCGTGCGCCAGCCCCAGTGGTGGGTATCGTCATCGCCCTAATTGTGCTGCTGCCCGAGACTTGGGCGGCTATCCGTGCCGCGCGCGCCGACCGATTGCAAACCAGCATGAACCTGGCCATAGGCTCGGCTCTGGCCAGCATTGGGCTGACGATCCCCTTGGTGGTACTGGCCTGCGTGCTGCTGCACCTGCCCCTAACGCTGGGCCTGGAAACGAAAGACGTCGCCTTGCTGGCGCTGACCTTTTTGGTGGGCAGTATCACCCTGGGCTCGGGCCGCACCAATGTCATGCAAGGCGCCATCCACCTGGTCCTGTTTGCCAGCTTTCTATTTCTGACATTGGTGCCCTGACAATGCAGGCGGCCTGCGACACGCGCGACATGGCCGCTAGCATCTGGAATATTGCAAGGAGATTACCCCATGGAACCGACCCTAGAAAGCTTCACGGCCCAAGCCATGGACGAAGGCTTTGACGAAATTTTGGTGCGTGAATGGGCACCCGATTTGGTGATCGATACCCACACCCATGCATTTGCCGTCAGCGCGCACGTGGTGCGCGGCGAGTTCTGGCTGACGATCGATGGCAGCATCCGCCATATCCCGGCGGGCCAAGGCTTTCGCCTGGCGCGTGATGTGCCCCATGCTGAGCGCTATGGCGCGCAAGGCGCAACGGTGTGGGTGGCGCGGGCAAACTGAGCGCGGCTAGGTGCTACACAAACAACTCGTATTTAAAGACCGCGTGCTTTGACTTCCCCAAGGTCCCAACGTGTATTGGTACTGGGCGCCACCGGCACCATCGGGCAAGCCACGGTGCGCGCTTTATTGCGCCAAGGCCACCAGGTGGTCTGCCTGATACGGCCCCGTGCAGGCGTGGGCGGCAAGCAGCAAGTACAAGACTGGCAAGCGCGTTTGCCCGGCGCACTGATACGCACTGGCGATGTCACCGACCCGCAGTCCCTGCGCCGCGACGGTTTTGCCGGCGAGCACTTTGATGCGTTAGTGTCCTGCCTGGCCTCGCGCACCGGAAACCCCAAAGACGCCTGGGCCATAGACCACCAGGCCCATCTGCAGGCGCTGCATGCGGCGCAAGAGGCCGGTGTGCAGCACTTTGTATTGCTTTCGGCCATCTGTGTGCAAAAGCCATTGCTGGTTTTTCAGCGCGCCAAGCTGGCTTTTGAAGACGCCCTGGTGCAATCGGGGTTGCGCTATTCCATCGTGCGGCCTACTGCGTTTTTTAAATCGCTATGCGGGCAAATAGAAAGGGTGCGCAAGGGCAAAGCTTTTTTACTTTTTGGCGACGGCCAGTTGACCGCATGCAAACCGATTAGCGACCAAGACCTGGGCGACTACCTGGCAGGGTGTCTGCAGGACAGTAATTGCCACAATCGCATCCTGCCTATAGGTGGGCCAGGGCCGGCGATCACGCCGCTGCAACAAGGGGAAAAGTTGTTTGCGCTGCTGGGCAAGCCACCACGCTACACCCATGTTCC
>CAMDHL010000279.1 GCA_945898105.1 Comamonas sp. lk
GACATCGCATTGAATATGACCAGCAAACCGACAAACACAATAACGTTATTGAGTACAGGCGCACGCTCTACCGGCTTAATAAATATGCGTTGAATAAGCAAGCCTCCTACAAAGGCAATACCCACCGTCATAAAGAATGACAACCAATAGGGAACGCCATGCTCAATCAAAGTCCATGCGATGAAGGTCGCAAATGTGGCCATTTCGCCTTGGGCAAAGTTGATATGGTGGGTTGATTGGTAAATCATCACCAAAGCCAGACCTAACGCGGCATAAATGCTGCCATTGGCAAGGCCGGAGAAAATTTGAAGTAGAAAGCTGTCCATGGGTGGCATCCTTGGTGCTCAATAACCGAGGTAGGTTCGACGAATTGACTCGTCAGAACGAATATCAGACGCCGCACCGGATAGAACTACTCTACCGGTCTCCAGTAGATAAGCATAGTCTGCCAAATTCAGTGCCAGACTGGCGTTTTGCTCCACCAGCAGCATGCTCACCTGATCAACTTCATTGATATTTTTCATGATCTCGAAGATTTCTTGAACAACCAACGGCGCAAGTCCGAACGATGGCTCGTCCAGAAGCAGCAATGTTGGACGCAACATGAGGGCACGGCCAATCGCCAGCATTTGCTGCTCGCCGCCTGAGAGCGTTCCGGCTTGCTGGTTAAATCGTTCTTTCAAACGGGGGAATCGGGTGTAAATTCGCTCAATATCCTGTCCGACTAGTTCCTTGTCGCGTCTCGTATAAGCGCCCAAGCGCAGGTTTTCTTGCACCGTTAGGGCGGTGAACGTGCCCCGTCCATCGGGCACATGGGCGACACCCATACGGACGATTTTGTCAGTAGGGTAGCGGGATGTAGATTGTCCCAGCAAGACAATATCGCCAGCGGTTTTTACGGTCTGGCAAATCGCCCGCAGAGTGGTCGTTTTTCCAGCACCATTAGCGCCCAAAATGGTGGTTATGCCACCCCGTTCCAAGGAAAAATTGAGTCCAAATAAGGCTTGCGTCGTGCCATACCATGCCTGCAGTGCACTGACCTCTAATAACTTCATACTGAGGGACCTCCCAAGTACGCGCGAATCACTTCAGGATGGTTTTGAATAGTTTCAGGCGTACCTTCGGCGATTTTTTTACCGAAATTCAAAACCACGATCCAGTCCGATATATCCATCACCAACTGCATATGGTGCTCTACCAAAAGCACGGTGATGCCGATTTCATCGCGGACCCATTTAATCAAATTAGCAAGATCGGCCAGCTCGTCATGGTTTAGGCCCGCAGCGGGCTCATCCAATAAAAGCAAGCGCGGCTGCGCCGCCAGGGCGCGCGCAAACTCAACACGTTTTTGGAAACCGAAAGGCAACTCCCCGGCTGCACGATGCGCGACATCTGTCAACTTGAGTTTGATCATCAAGTCATCTGCAATATGGGCTAAGTGCGCCTCCTCCGCCCGTGAGGCCGCTGTGGGCCACAAGCCCTGGAGAAAACCAGCGTGAGATTTACTATGCGCACCCACCAAGATGTTCTCACGAACGGACATGGAGCGAAACAGGGCCAGATTTTGAAAGGTGCGACCGATACCCACGTCGGTCATTTTGTCCACCGGCGTATCCGTGATGGACTTACCCTCGAACAAGAGATCGCCAGATTGGTATTGGTACAGCCGACTAAGGCAGTTGAACAGAGTCGTCTTTCCTGCACCGTTAGGGCCAATCAGGCCGCAGACTTTATCCCGGGGAATGTCAAATGAGACATCGTCAAGAGCCGTAATGCCCCCAAAACGAACCGTAATACCTTTGACCTCTAACAAAGCCGGAAATACATCCACGAACTCATCCTTAGCAAATTTACGCAGTGCGTGTAGAGAAATTTTCAATAAAACAAGTTTAATCGGCTAAGCCAACATGTCCTCTAGTGTTAACCCTATGTCGGCCAAACACTGCAGGCTAAGTCCCAGATTAATTTCGCGCTTCATCACGAAAACAAACGAAGCCATATGCGGACTTGGGAAGGTGAGTAAAGCTGCATCAAGAAGCCCCATCCTTTGACCTTCGCAAGGGCCATCGACCGCAGTGGAGCGCTGAAACCCTCGGATTTACAGAGTTAAATAGTTTCAGCCTCTGGCCATGCTGGTGCCCCCGTCCACCACAAGCGTGTGGCCCAGAACAAAGTCACTGGCGTCCGATGCAAGGTAGATGGCCGCCGCCGCAATATCCTCGTCACGCCCTACTCTGCGCGCCGGAACACGGGAGGCAACCTGGTCGCCATGGTCTCTGGCTTCTTTGTTCATATTGGAGGCAAAAGGGCCGGGGGCGATGGCGTTGCAAACAATACCCTCTTGAATCAAGTGCATCGCCATCCGCTTAGTCAGATGAATGAGCCCTGCTTTGCTGGCGGTATAAGAATAGGTATCCCACAGGTTGACCGAAATGCCGTCGATGGATGCAATATTGATTACCTTGGCCTTACGTCCAGCGTTTACGCTAACCGATGCTCTTAACGCAGGCGCAAGCGCTTGGGTAAGAAAAAAAGGAGACTTAAGGTTGAGATCAACCACCTTGTCCCATCCACTTTCAGGGAATTGCTCGAATGGTTCACCCCACGCGGCGCCCGCGTTGTTGACCAAAATATCCAGATGCGGTTCGTGGTCGCCATAAGCTTTGGCCAAATCGCGGCAACCTTGGACCGTAGAAACATCAAAGGGGAGTGACTTGCAAACGCCGTAAGCCGACAATTCATTCGCTGTCGCCTCGCAGTCCTTGACCTTGCGCGAAGATATATAAACCCGTGCACCTTGCGCTAAAAATCCATGGGCAATCATTCGGCCAATTCCACGCGATCCACCTGTTACCAAGGCAGTGCGGCCCTCAAGAGAGAAAAGTTTTTGGGTGTTCATTTTCAATTCGATTTAGTTAACGAAAATCTATGCAACCAGTTAAAGAGCCAGTGACCTGTTTCATAAGTGCTGGAAAACTTAAGCGCTTAAGCATGGGCCCAATTCAAAAAGAAATTGGAGTTACCACGGCCCTAGGTTCAGGAAAAATTACTCGGGCAGACGCACTTTATCTTGGCGAAGCCTGGTGCACAAGTCCTGGTCGGATGCGCTTTTGTCCGGGCTCTCCATGGCACCAGGAAGCCTAAAGCACCTTGCTCGCACTCCTCGCCCACAAAGAAATCGAAGCGCAAGAGTCGCCCGGCCTGCCCCAAAGTCCTCCCAGAGAAACCTCGGAAAAGAGCTAAAGTTTTGCGGCGAGCCCGAGTCCAGGTGCCTCGTGATGGGCTAATAATGTAGCCCTTTACTTAAGCTGCAGGAGACCTGATGAAGCACGAAAGACAGGTAGAACTGCTCAAGCAGACCTTTGCCCATATTGACGCCAA
>CAMDHL010000280.1 GCA_945898105.1 Comamonas sp. lk
GCTGCTGTGGTCGGCCGCCCCGACGACCTCACTGGCGAAGCGATCTGTGCTTTTGTGGTGCTTAAGCGTTCGCGCCCAAGCCCGGAAGAGGCCAAGGTGATTGCCAAAGAGTTGCGCGATTGGGTTGCTAAAGAAATCGGCCCGATTGCTAAACCCAAAGACATCCGCTTTGGCGAGAATCTGCCCAAAACCCGGTCCGGAAAAATCATGCGCCGCCTGTTGCGTTCTCTGGCCAAGGGCGAGACGATTACGCAGGACGTTTCCACTCTAGAAAATCCGGCGATTCTGGACCAGTTGGGTCAGGCCTATTGATTTGCCTAATGAGTGTTAAAGGTGGGCACCGGTCTGACCGGACGGTGCCATAAACGGAAAAGGATGCCTTGTGCATCCTTTTTTGTGCTCGCTCGGGGCCGCTCAGCTTTGCAGCGCTGCAAAAACGCTGTCTCGAATGGACTCTACCGAACCTTGACCGTTGACGGCGCGGTACTTGGGGGCTTTGCCGGGCTCTTGGGCCGCCCAGTCAGAGTAGTACTTGACCAGCGGGCGAGTTTGCGCGCTATAGACGTTGAGGCGGTTTTTCACGGTTTCCTCTTTGTCGTCCTCGCGTTGAATCAACGGCTCGCCGGTGATATCGTCCTGGCCCGCGACCTTGGGCGGGTTGAACTTGACATGGTAGGTGCGTCCCGATGCCGGATGCGATCGCCTGCCGCTCATGCGTTCAATAATGGCATCGAAGGGCACGTCGATTTCCACCACATAGTCCAGCGCCACGCCAGCGGCTTTCATGGCATCGGCTTGCGGAATCGTGCGAGGAAAGCCGTCAAACAAAAAGCCATTGGCGCAGTCGGCTTGGGTTAGCCGGTCTTTGACCAGACCGATGATGAGTTCATCGCTCACCAAGCCGCCGGAGTCCATGATCGCCTTGGCTTGCAGTCCCAGCGCGGTGCCTGCTTTCACGGCCGCGCGCAGCATGTCGCCGGTGGAAATTTGGGGAATGCCGTATTTTTGGCAGATGAATGTGGCCTGAGTTCCTTTGCCTGCGCCGGGCGCACCTAACAGAATCAATCGCATGCCTAACCTCGCAAATCAGTGTCTCTTAATTGCCGGACCGCCCCTATGGCAGTGGCCCAACTACGTTATGGGGTCTAGCGTCGAGAATAGCACGCGTAAACCTTAAATTGACTTACAGCTCAGCCGCCGCGCCACGGTATTTGGTGGGTGAGTGCAGAGGCTTGCAAATTGCGCAATAGGTTTTGACGCAGGCACCTTTGCAGCAATTGAATTTGCGAAATTTCACTTCTGCGGCTGCGCACCGCGCAAGATATTCAGCTTGAGCCCTGTCCAAAAAGCGCGCGTACACGCTCCAGGTCCTGCGGCGTATCCACACCCGGACCAGGTGCTGTGTCGCTAACGTAAACCGCGATTTTGTGGCCATGCCATAGCGCCCGCAGTTGCTCCAGTGCTTCACTTATTTCCATAGGTGCCTGCGCTAAGCCGGGAAAACTGCGCAAAAACCCCGCCCGGTAAGAATAGATACCAATATGACGCAAGGGCGCGGGTTCTGGCAAGGCGGTTGGTGTTCCTGCCGGACGGTCGCGCCACCAGGCAATGGGCGCGCGGCTGAAGTACATCGCCATACCTACCGCGTCGCATACGACTTTGACTACATTCGGGTCGTAAAAATCGGCCCCTTTGTCAATCGCATGCGCAGCTGTTCCCATGCTGGCCTGCGGGTATTGGTTGAGCAATCCTGCCACCGCGGCTACCAGTCCGGTGTCTATGAGTGGCTCATCACCTTGCACATTGACCACGATGTCTTCATCTGCCAAGCCCAGCAATGCGCAGGCTTCTGCCAGCCGGTCGCTGCCTGAGGCGTGATCGCTGCGGGTGAGTAGCGCCTGCACGCCAAAGGACTCGCAGGCGTTGACGATGCGCTCGCTGTCGCAGGCGACCACCACCCGTGTGTCGGTGCCCAGGGAAGATGTAACGCGCTGGGCCACGCGCACCACCATGGGCACACCACCCAGATCGACAAGCGGTTTTTCAGGCAGGCGGCTCGATGCCAGACGGGCAGGAATCAGAACGGTTGTGGCCATGGCGGCTACAAGCCTAATTCGGTGTCGCTCAAGGTGCGCGCTTCGCTTTCCAGCAGAATAGGAATGCCGTCGCGCACCGCGTACGCCAGGCGAGCGCTGCGCGACCACAATTCCCTGGTGTCGGCATGCCATTCCAGCGGGCCCTTGGTTACCGGGCCGACCAGCAAAGCCAATAATTTAGTGTCCATGCGGCGATGATAAACGTCCGGCCCAAGCCGCTGCGATACACGAGTCCAGCGCCGCGTAAAAGCCATCCTCCAGGCTTTGTTCCAGAGGTACCGCCCAGGCGCCAGGTGCAATTGCCCACAATTTTGTCGCGTCTTTTTCAGTGCATAGCAAGGTGTAGGCACCAAAAGAAGCCCGGTCACGGCCTGCAAAATCCGCATGATCGGGCAGGGCTTCTTGCGCCGCCAGCTTGAATCCCGCCTCTTTCAGCATGGTAAAAAACTGGGCCGGTCGCGCAATACCCGCTACCGCCTTGAGTGCGGGGTCGGCTTGCAGTTCGCTTAGGGTGCAGGTGGTCCCGTCCGCCCGTCTGGCCAGTTCGCCTAAGCGTCGGCGCGTGGCAAATTGACCGGGGAGGGCAGGGCCGCTGCTAACGACAAGCAACTTAGCGTCGTTCACGCCTGCGCATGCCAGTGCATTGCGCGGCCAGGTTTCGCGCAAGGGGCCGGCCGGCAGAAGGTAGCCATTGCCCAGGCCATCCTCGTGCATCATGCAAATTTCGACATCCCGATACAGGCTGTAGTCCTGCAAACCGTCGTCACAAACAATGATGCGAGTCTGCGGGTAGGTGCTTAACAGCGCCTGCAGGCTGCGCTGGCGATTCGGCCCTACAAAAACCGGCACACCACTGCGTTGGCAAAGCAGCAAAGCCTCGTCGCCCACAGATTTCACGGCGGCATCGGTCAACACCTCTACCGTTGTGTCTTCGCGACGGCCATAGCCCTTAGAAATAATGCCAACTGCCCAACCTTGGGCTCGCAAATGCGCCACCATCGAAAGCACAGTGGGCGTTTTACCGCCTCCACCCGCGACCACATTGCCTACTACGATGACGCAGACGGGCGCGCGCTCAACAGGCCACCACCCCAGCGCATATTGGGCGCGGCGCAAACGCAGGGCCAAGGCATACAGCCAGGAGATCGGTAGTAATGGCCAGATCCACACGGATCGCCCTTGCCAGGCACGGAGCAATAGCTGCGCTGCCAGGCTGCGCATGGCATCAGCGCCGCGGCGCGCCCTCGGACGCTTGCAGCGCAAAAGTGATGTGGCT
>CAMDHL010000281.1 GCA_945898105.1 Comamonas sp. lk
GATAGGCCTGTGGCAATTGATAGCAGCATTTCTCTACAACAAACAATATATGACGCGCATGCTGGAAAAGGGCTACCAGTTGCACGATGACGAAGCGCGCATGGACGATGCCCGCGCCAGTCTGGGCATCATCAAGATGTAGTGCCTGCCCAACCGCCGAAATTGGGACGCCTGTTTGCCTTGAGGCAAGCAGGCGTGCTCAGTCTGGCGGGTTTTTTTATTTGAGGTGATTAACCGTCGCCTGCGCGTATACCGGCGTCGCCAGACCTTCGTAGCGGGCCTTGAGTTGCAAGGACAGAAATTGGGAATAGTGCCGGCTCTGATGCAAATTGCCACCATGGATCCAGAGCTGGGCCTGGTTGGTGGGTTTCCACATGTTGCGCAACTCGCCTTCCCATGGGCCGGGGTCTTTGGTAGTACTCGAACCCAGGCCCCACACCTTGCCTACGCGGTCGGCCACCTCGGGCGAGACCAGGTCGGCCAAAAACTGGTTCATGGAGCCGTAGCCAGTGGCATAGACGATGACATCGGCTGGCAACTCGCTGCCATCACTCAAGGTGACTGACTTGGCGTTGATGCGTTCGATGTTGACACCGCTGCGCAGCTTAATGCTGCCGTTGGCCACCAGTTCAGAGGCGCCCACGTCGATGTAATAGCCCGAGCCGCGGCGCAGGTATTTCATGAACAGGCCCGAGCCGTCGTCGCCGAAGTCCAGCATGAAACCGGCTTTTTCCAGGCGGCCATAGAGGTCCGCGTCACGTCGCTTCATCTCCTCGTACACCGGTATTTGAAAGCTGTGCATTATTTTGTAGGGCACGCTGGCAAACACCAGGTCGCCCTTGTGGTGGTCGATACCGTTCTTGATCGCCTCTTCGCTATACAGGCCACCCAGCGCCAGTTCCATCAGTGAGTCCGAGGGCGCGATATGCGTGCTACTGCGTTGCACCATGGTCACGTCTACTTTGTGCTCCCACAGGGCCGCGCAAATATCGTGCGCCGAGTTGTTCGAGCCCAGCACCACCACTTTTTTACCAATGTATTTGTCCGGCCCCGGATGTTTGCTGGAATGGTGTTGTTCGCCTTCAAAACCCTCGGCGCCGGTGATGTGCGGTACGTTGGGGTAGCCCGATACGCCCATTGCGAACACCAGTTGCTTGGGCCGCAGGGTAATGGTTTTGCCCTCGCGCTCCACCTGCAATTCCCACTGGCCGCTGGCCTCATCAAAGTGCGCTTTTTTGGCTACGGTAGAGCCCCAGTAGTTCAGCTCCATGACCTTGGTGTACATCTCTAGCCAGTCGCCGATCTTGTCCTTGGGCGCAAATACCGGCCAATCGTCCGGGAATGGCATATAGGGCAGGTGGTCGTACCACACCGGGTCGTGCAGGCAAAGGCTTTTATAGCGATTGCGCCAGGAGTCGCCGGGCTTGGCGTTCTTCTCGATGATGATGGTCGGTACACCCAGCCGCCGTAGCCGCGCGCCCAGCACAATGCCGCCCTGCCCGCCGCCGACGATCACCACATAAGGCTGCTCGCTAAAGCCCAAGGTTTGCTGCTCATGCGCGCGCTCTTCCAGCCAGCTTTTGCGCCCCGGGTGCACGCCGTGTTCTGCGCCTTTGATGCGCTTTGTGCCGGTCTTTTCTTCAAAGCCTTTGAGCTCCGTCATGGTGGTCAACAATGTCCAGCCTTTGTCGCCATGGTCTGTGCCTTTCAGGCGCAAGTGCCCACGCCCACGTGCCACTCGAGTCTCGAAGGTAAACCAGGCATCGATCACGCCATCGGCCTCGGTGGCCTCGCCCTCCAACGCGAAATGGCTAGCCGCCACATCGGCTGCCCGCGCCTGCACCATCCTTTCGACAGCGCTTTGGCCTTCCTGGGTGCAAATATTCCAGGTAAAGGCCACCAGATCGCGCCAATAGCAATCGGCGTCAAACAGTGCGGCCGTGGCGGCAGCGTCATGGTGTCCCAGCGCGGCGCCAAAGTGGTCAAGCCAGGCGCTGGCGCGCCCGGACGGACTGGTCTGTGTCATTTGAAAGCTCCTCTAATATTTAGGTTTTTTAACCGTAGGCGGGTGCGCCAAACTGGTTTGCATGAGTTTGGCACCCGCCTCCACAGTGAATCAGCCGCGCCGTGCTGTCAAGTACGCAATTACCCTAGGGAAGGCATCTATCGTCCGCCTTAGCGAGGCCTTCCGCTCAGGCGCTTGCTTTAGGTGCGTGCCTCAGCCCCGCGTAGTTTGCAACATGCCCCGGTAGATTTCTTCATCGCCCACCACGCCGACGAAGCGACCCGCTTCGCACATCAAAACCGGGCGACCGGTAGCATGGCGGATGTAGATGATTTGTTCGAGCAGCATGTCCGGGTTTGCCATGGCGATGCTGCGCCCGTCCAGGCCCGCTTGCACGACGTCTAGCTGCGGGTGGTAGGCCAGCAGTTGGCCTGGCAGGCCCTCAATGTCGGCGCGCTCGGGTTGTTGGGCTTCGTCCAGTTGCAGCCAGTGGTGACTGGTCCAGTCCAGTTGCACGCGCAGCCCTTCGTGTTTGAGCTTTGCAAGCGGCGTCATCAGCGACCTGCCGCGCAGTACTTTGATGGGGTTCATATGCGCCACAAAGTCGCGCACATACGCGTTGGCCGGGTTGAGCACCACTTGCTCGGGCTCACCCGATTGCACGATACGCCCGCCCTCCATGATGGTGATGTGGTTGCCCAGCTTGATGGCTTCGTCCAGGTCATGGCTGACAAAGACGATGGTTTTCTTCAGCTTTTTTTGCAGTTGCAAAAGCTCTTGCTGCAAGTGCTCGCGTATCAACGGGTCGAGCGCAGAAAAAGGCTCGTCCATCAGCAAAATATCTGCGTCTGTGGCAAAGGCGCGTGCCAGGCCCACACGCTGTTGCATACCGCCGGATAACTGGTGCGCGTACTTTTTTCCCCATTGCGCTAAGCCCACCAATTCCAGCTTTTCGGCGACGACTTTGTCACGCTGCGCTTTGGGCATGCCGCTCAGCTCCAGGCCCAGACCCACGTTTTCGGCGACCGTGCGCCAGGGCAGCAGCGCGAACTGCTGGAACACCATGGCCACGCGCGTGGTGCGCAGGCGGCGTAGGGTGGCAGCGTCGCAACTCGTAAGGTCCACATAGCCGCTTTGCCCGGCGTGCGTGTCGCGTATCAGCACCGCCCCCCGGTTTGCTTGGTTCAGTCCGTTCAGGCAGCGCAGCAACGTGGATTTGCCGGAGCCGGACAAGCCCATGAGTACCGAAATCTCGCCTTCTGCAATTTGCAAATTGCAATCCGCAGCACCTAGCACCGCGCCGGTAGCGTCCAAAATTTCTTGCCGAGTTTTGCCAGCGTCCAG
>CAMDHL010000282.1 GCA_945898105.1 Comamonas sp. lk
TGGGGCTGGCCAATCCGCTGGAGTCCGAAGGGATGACGACCAAATGGGCGATCGAACTGGTGTTCACGCCGATTCAGGGCTTTGACCAGGCCGGCGATTTGGCCGAATTATTTACCCGTCCGCTGGTGCGCCGTATGCGCCTGGCGGCCTGAAGAAAGAGCAGCATGCAACTGACTTTGTGGACTTACGAAGGGCCGCCCCATGTAGGCGCCATGCGTATTGCCACGGCCATGGAAGGCGTGCATTACGTGCTGCACGCGCCCCAGGGCGATACCTACGCAGACTTGTTGTTCACCATGATCGAGCGTCTGCAAAAGCGCCCGCCGGTCACCTACACCACCTTCCAGGCGCGTGACCTAGGCGGCGATACCGCCGAGCTCTTCAAAACCGCAGCGCGCCAGGCCTTCGAGCGCTTTGCGCCACAAGCCATGCTGGTGGGCTCGTCCTGCACCGCCGAGCTGATTCAAGACGATCCAGGCGGCCTGTGCAAGGCCTTAGGTTTGCCGGTGCCCGTCGTGGCGCTAGAGCTTCCGTCTTACCAGCGCAAAGAAAACTGGGGCGCCTCCGAAACCTTCTACCAATTGGTGCGCCATCTTTCCAAGCCCTCGGAGCTGAGCGCCGCGCAGAAAGAAGGGCGCAAGCCGAGTTGCAATATTTTGGGCCCTAGCGCACTGGGTTTTCGCCACCGCGATGACCTCACCGAAATCCGCAAGCTGCTCACGGATATGGGCATTGACATCAATGTCGTCGCGCCTCAAAGCGCCACACCTGCGGATTTGGCCCGCTTGGCCGATGCCGATTTCAACGTCGTGCTCTACCCCGAAATCGCCCGGCTCAGCGCGCAGTGGCTGGAGCGCAACTACGGCCAGCCCTTTAGCAAAACCATCCCCATTGGCGTAGGCGCTACGCGCTCCTTCGTACGTGAGGTCGCTGGCCTTGCTGGTCTAGACGCTGAGGCCGCTCTGGCCAAGGTGCATTCGCGCGCCCAGTGGTACGCCCGCTCGGTCGATTCCACTTACCTTACCGGCAAGCGTGTGTTTGTCTTCGGTGATGCTACGCATGCAGTGGCAGCAGCAAAAGTGGCGGCTGAGGAAATGGGTTTTGCGGTGGTTGGCATAGGCACCTACAGCCGCGAATTTGCACGCGAAGTGCGCGATGCGGCCAAGCTGTATGGCGTCGAGGCGCTGATCAGCGATGACTACCTGGAAATCGAATCGCGCATTGCCGAACTGCAGCCCGAGCTAGTGCTGGGTACGCAAATGGAGCGCCACATTGCCAAGCGTCTGGGCGTGCCTTGCGCGGTGATTTCTGCGCCAGTACATGTGCAAGATTTCCCGGCCCGCTATGCCCCGCAAATGGGCTTTGAAGGCGCCAACGTATTGTTTGATACCTGGGTGCATCCGCTCATGATGGGACTGGAAGAGCACCTGATTGGCATGTTCCGTGGCGACTCCGAATTTCATGAAGACGCCGCGCCTTCGCATTTGGGTGGCGCCGCGCGAATGCAGCCTGCGCCCGAGCCTGTAGTGGTCGCTATTGAGCCCACACCAGCCATTGCCCAGCAAGCGGTCACGCTGACCGTAGCCAACGACAAAACCAACACCGGCGGAGCCTGTACCTGGGACGCCGGTGCCGAGAAAGAATTGAAAAAAATACCGTTCTTCGTGCGCGGCAAGGCCCGGCGAAATACCGAGCGCTATGCATCCGAGCATGGCCTATCGGTGATTACGGTGGAGACACTCTATGACGCTAAAGCTTACTTCGCCCGGTAAGGCCATAGCGCCCCGTGATACCACCGCCATCAAGGTGGTGATTGTGACCATGGACACGCATCTGGCCAGCTCGGTTAACCGCGCTCGCCACACCTTGGGCCGTGAGTTTCCCGGTCTATCTATCAGCCTGCATGCGGCATCGGAATATGCGGGCAATGATGCCCTGATCGCTCGCTGCAAAGCGGACATCGCGCAGGCCGACATTGTGGTGGCCGGCATGCTGTTTTTGGAAGATCACTTCTTGCCCATCCTGGACGATTTGCGCCAGCGCCGCATGCATTGCGATGCCATGATTTGCATGGCCAGCGCCACCGAGGTGACGCAACTGACCCGCTTGGGCCAATTCGATATGGCCAAGCCCGCCAGCGGGCCCATGGCCTTGCTGAAAAAACTGCGCGGTAGCAAAGAAAAAGCCGCTACTGGTGGCGCAGCGCAAATGAAGATGCTGCGGCGTTTGCCGCAAATGCTGCGCTTCATTCCGGGCACGGCACAAGACGTGCGCTCTTATTTTTTGACCATGCAATATTGGATGGGCGGCTCGGACGACAACGTGCTCAATATGGTGCGCCACGTCATCGACCGCGGCGCCAATGGCCCGCGCAAAGGTTTGCGCGGCAGCGTGAAGGTGGCGCCGCCGGTCGACTACCCCGAAGTGGGCGTTTACCACCCACGCATGGCAGGACGCTTTAGTGAAGACGCGCAAGTTTTGCCACGACCCGAGACAACGGCAGTGCGTGGCACGGTCGGTATTTTGCTGATGCGTTCCTACTTACTGTCGGGCAATGCCGGTCACTATGATGGAGTGATTGCCGCACTCGAAGCACGTGGCCTACGCGTCATTCCAGCCTTTGCGGCAGGTCTGGATTCGCGCCCCGCGATTGATGCATTCTTCATGAAGAACGGTCAGGTCGTAGTGGACGCGGTGGTATCGCTGACCGGTTTTTCATTAGTCGGCGGCCCCGCCTACAACGACGCTAAAGCCGCGGAAGAAGTGCTGGCCAAACTCGATGTGCCCTATGTCGCTGCGAATCCGGTGGAGTTTCAAACTCTGGACCAGTGGGGCGGCTCAGACCGTGGGCTGTTGCCGGTCGAGAGCACCATCATGGTGGCGATTCCAGAGTTGGACGGCTCCATCAGTCCCATCGTATTTGGTGGTCGCCCCGGGGCCGCCGGTGTCACCTGCACTGGTTGCCACCACGCGTGCACCTTCGGCGAAAGCACTAGCGCACAGGACATGCACTCCTGCCCCGAACGCGCCCTCATGCTGGCCGCGCGGGTGAGCAAACTGGTGGCACTCAAGCGCAGCCAACACCATGAGCGCAAAGTCGCGATTGTCTTGTTCAACTTCCCGCCCAATGCAGGCAATATCGGTAGCGCCGCCTATTTGTCGGTATTTGAATCGCTTTGGCACACCCTCACTGCCATGAAGGTACAGGGCTACCAAGTCGAAGTACCCGTCTCGGTGGATGCTTTGCGCGATTCGCTCTTGCAAGGCAATGCGGCGCAATACGGCGCAGATGCCAACGTGCATGCGCTCATCAGCGCAGACGAGCATGT
>CAMDHL010000283.1 GCA_945898105.1 Comamonas sp. lk
ATGCCAGAGGTTCGTACCGGGAGTTGGGCGGTTTTGATTACAAAAAGTCAGTGATTCCGCAGTTTTTTGTTCATCACATCGGAGATCCGTGTGCGCTGACTACTTATTCAGGCGCCAAATCAATTACCGAAAAACACGGACTGCCTTTGATAGCGGTTTCCGGTGGCGCTGGTTTTCAGGGGGCAGCGTGTGAGGCCTTCACTGAGCACGGTTTCCGGGGAAAAGAAAAGGAAGTGATGAACGCCATTACCGCGATCATTAATTCCGGTAGGGCAAATCAGCTGGAGATCAATTAGCAGTAGCCTTCGCGCTGGGAATCATCGCATTGGCCTACTTGGGGCGGGAACTTTGGGCCGCCTTATTGTGAGCGCTTCCGGTCCGACTGGCCATGAAGCCCAACCGACTCGGGAAAAGCAAGTTCTTACCCGCGGTGCCAACGCCGCAGGTACAACTGTAAGCACCGAACCCGCTTATGCGGGTTAGGGAGAGGCCTAGGGCTTAATAGCCCAGTGAAGGCATCGAAGGGCAGTATTGGCGGATCAATACCGACAGGTTCTGAGATGCTTGGTCCAAGCCACGCACTGGGGTCATCATGCTGTCCATCATGCGCGTGCTGCTTTCGGCTTTGGAACCATTGACGTCGCGTGAGTCACCTGACTGTTGCATGGCGGTGATGTTCGAATTGACGATAAACATGGCAAATCTCCAAATAAAAAAGTCGAAATAGCGAATTGACGAGTTGCCGACAATTTGCCGCTTGCTTAGTTAAATGCAAATTTCATGCCTGGTGTTTATGGCAATGAATTGCCGCTTTTTTGGCTTTCCAAGGCTAAATTAAGGATTTTCAACCGCGGCAAAGCCGCTTTTGGCCCTGGCAGGTCGGCTATTGCCGCCGGAATTGATGATTTTTTGCCGCCCTGCGCTTAGTTGGCGCAAGCCATTTTCAAGCGCTTGGCGTAAATGCTATCGGGCGGTAACGCTTCCCAGCCGTCGGGGTCTGGCCCCATCGTCCGTAGCGGCTGTCCGGCCGCCATAGCTTGGCCAAAGGTAAGCATTTCCAAACCCCGGCTGCGCTTTCCGGCGCAGTCATATTCGACTTGGAATCGGCTGGAACGTACCCCCTCTCCATCGGCCTTATCCGTGTTCATCAACTCCCAGACTTTGGCCATGCCAGCCGTGTTCTGGATACTGGTGGGATCTATAAAAAACTGCACGCCACCTTCTGCAGGGGCGACTGATACCCATTGGGCTTGTGCGGCACCGACACAAATAAGTGCGGCCCAGCAAAGCGATTTTTTAAGCATATAACTATCCTTTGAATCTGTTGGCACGCATTATCCATAATCGTGCTGGCGCACTCACTCCTGTGCTGCAAGCCAGTCCCTAAGCCGCGCTACGTTGGGGATCTGCACTTTGCTATAGGCCACATTAAGTAGGCCCAGTGTTTCGAGTTTTTTGATTTCCGTGTTGAGGCTTTGGCGCGAGACGCCCAACATATCGGCTAGGTCGCTCTGGGCCACCTTGAGCTCGATGGCTGAATCGCTAAGGGTACCCTCGACCCCATGCAACTGTGCCGCGTTGAGCAGCAGGACCGCCAACTGCCCTGACAGCGGATACAGATTGCGCGCCGCCAAAAAATCCTGCAGACGGCGCGAACGCGCGCAAAGCACCTCAATCAATGCACGGGCAAGCGGCATGTGCTGGTTGAGGACATGCATAAACGCATCGCCCTCCAACAGCAATACTTCGCTGGCCCCTTGCGCCTGCGCGTTGTAAATGCCGCTGGATTGCTCCACCACCGGGATCAGGCCGAATACCTGGCCGCGTTGCAACTGACCCAGCACATGTCTGCGGCCAGTGCGGCCGATGATGTGCATGGCTAAACGACCTTGCGTGATGATCACCAGATGAGTCAGAAATTGGCCCCGACGCGAGACCGGTTCCCCATCTTGCAGGTGCACCCGGTTGGTATGGGCTGCCAGATGGTCCATCAGCAGTGCCGGCAAGTCGCGCAGCCAGGGCACCAGTGCGAGGTCGGCACGCAACTCAGGAGGCGGGCTATGGGTATGCACTGTCATGGTTTACGCCAGTATAGATTGTCGGGTTTTAGACAGACAACGCAGGCCTTGCGTCGCACACTGAGGTCTTTCCATACGCAAAGGCCAGACCATGAGCAGCAGCCCTGTGCAGCAGTTTTCGGTACCCGCTTCGGCCGCAGTAGCGGCGATGCAACGCAACCATGTCGACCATGTGGTGACCGTGCCCGATTGGGTTCAATTGGCGCTGCACCAGCGCTTGGAAGCGGGTGTTCCTGGGGTGCGGTTGGTCAATTGCAGTAGTGAAAACCAGGTGGTGACCGTGGGTGCGGGCCTGGTGATCGGCGGTAAGCGCCCTTTGCTCGTGATGCAAAACCAGGGGCTGTACAACTGCATCAATACATTGCGAGCAGTATGCCTAGATGCCAAGGTACCGCTGGTTTTTATGGTGGGCCAATTCGGCCGAGAGTTTGACAATTTGGGCCAGCCCAGCACGGCCTCTCGGCGCACTATGGTGCGCATCATGGAGCCGCTTTTACAGTCTATCGGCGTGCCTTTTCTTTGTTTGGATGGCGAGCAAGACTTGCCTTTGATGGACGAGGCATTTGCCATGGCCGAGCAGCAGTCAGGCGCGGTGGTGCTCTTGGTTTCCGCACCTATGGCCTGGGCCTGACACCATGATGAATCTCCTAGAAGCTTGCCTGCCGGTTGCGCAAGCGCGCCCCAACAATGCCATGGTGGTTGCCACCATGGGCGCCATGTTTGCCTTGGACCAGATCGATGCAAAGGCCGGGCAACGATTGCCGGGCCGCATCAGCTCGGTACCCTTGATGGGCGGCGCCGCCGGGCTGGGTCTGGGCCTGGCGCTGGCGCATCCCGAGCGCCCCGTCATCGTGGTCGATGGCGATGCCAGTTTGCTGATGGAACTCGGGGGCATGGCCAGTGTGGTGGCCGCACAGCCTGCGCTGTTTTTGCATATCGTGATCGCCAATGGAACCCAGTTTTCTGGCTTGGCGAATTTGTCGACGCTAGAGCCGCATTTTTCATTTGAAGGCTTTGCGCGCTCGGCCGGTTATGCGCACACCCAGACGATCAGTGATGCAGGTGAATGGCAAAAAAGTTTCCCCGGTCTCTTGCAACTGCGCGGCCCGGTATTGGTACAGCTGCAGGTGGAGCCGGTCCCGGCGCGTACGGTCGATGGCTTTGCTTTGTCCGAGATCCCCGATTTGCAATTCCAGCGCATGGGCCCGGAGGTCGCGGCGATG
>CAMDHL010000284.1 GCA_945898105.1 Comamonas sp. lk
TCCATGCAACGGGCATTGTTTAGCGCACTTTTTTTCTGCACTGCGGCCCAGGCAGGCATGTGGGAAGACGGCTACGCCGACTACCAGCGCAAAGACTACGCCGGTGCGGTGGCCAAATGGCAGATCGTCGCCGACACCGGGGACCGCGAGGCGCAATCACTACTGGGCCTTATGCACTTTGCCGGGCAAGGCACACCTCAGAGCTACCCTAATGCCATCATCTGGCTGCGCAAAGCAGCCTCGCAGGGCGAGCCGAAAGCACAGTTCAAACTAGGCAGCATGTATGCCAATGGTCAGGGCTTTGTCCGTGATTACCAAAAGGCGGTGATGTGGTTTTTGATCGCCGAATCTTCAGGCCACCCAGAGACCTCCAAGCCACTTAAAAAAGCCACCGGGGAAATCAGTGAGAACGATTTGATGGTGGCGCGGCGCTGGGCCAAGACCTGCATCAAGCGTGAATTTCAGAACTGCGAGTAGGCGCACTGCAGCGCACCGTAAAGCCCCGGTCCTTTGCGTGAGCGGGCAGGCGCATCAACCCTTACGACAAGGTGCAAGGGCTTCAAACCCTGGCGCCACTCACTCTTTTTTGACCGTGATACTCATGCGCCGGTTACGTGCATCTTTGGGGTCGTTGGGGTTGTAGGGTACGGTATCGGCTACCCCCTCAATCTGTACAAAACGGTCTTGTTTTATACCGTTTTTCTCCAGCACCGAACGTGTTGCTTCCGCACGCTCGACCGATAGCAACCAATTATTTCGACCATCTTTATTGGCAAAAGGCGTTGCATCCGTATGGCCTCGCACCGCAATTTTGTTCGGCATGGCCGCTAGCGACTTGGCGATTTCGCCGAGCAAAGCTTGCGCTTTGGGTTGCAATTTGGTAGTTCCCAGAGGGAACATGGAAAAATCGGACTTGTCGATGACTTCGATGCGCAGCCCGTCTTTATCACGCACGAATTGCACCTGCCCTTGTAACTGCTCCAAGGCCGGGTTGGACGCCAAAGCTTCCTTGACGTCTTTTTCCATTTGGTCCATTTTTCCTTTTTCGCCGCCCTGCCCGGTGCCAGTGCCACCGCCCTCACCTTCGCCGGTACCGGGCGACTCGTTCTGCGTTTTAGCGTCGTTTTCGCGCGCGTTTTCGCTATTGGGTGATGGGTCGTTTTCGGTGGGACCGCCTTCAGACTTTGGCGTCAGGCGCTCCATGAGTCCGGTTTGCTTAGCGGTATAGGGGAAACCGTCGGGATCAATGATGGAGCGTCCGCCCATGATGCCGTTGGAGCCCGCCAGCGCGCCCATGGTGATGGCGCTTTGCGAAGCGGGCTTGAAATAGTCGGCCACGCTTTTGCGCTGCGAGTCGTTGGTGGCGCCCAAAATCCACATCAACAAGAAGAAGGCCATCATGGCAGTCATCATGTCGGCCAGCGCGATCTTCCAACCGCCGCCGTGTGCACCTGCGTGCGCGGCGGCAATTTTCTTGACAATAATGGGCGCAAGGGGTGCGTCATCTTCCGGCGGCGCAACATCTTCGGCGCCCGGCGCCGCAGCACCTGCGGGGACTTCTTCGTCCTTCGGCGCTTCAGTGGCCATGCTTACTGCCCGCGCAGCCCGTCAAACACTTCAGCAAAACTAGGTTGATTGTGGTGGCCGATACAGACGCGCGCAGCTTCCAAAATCAGCGGCATGGGGTGGCCGTGCAAGGTGCCGATGATGATTTGTTTAACAACGAGGTACATGCAGGCCTCGTCCTCAATGATTTGCTCCAGGCGCTTAGCAAAGGGCTCGAAAAATCCGTAAGCCAAAAACACGCCGATAAAGGTTCCCACCAGCGCCGCGCCCACTAGGCCCCCCAGAACCGCCGGCGGCTGGTCGATGTTGTCCATGGTCTTCACCACACCCATCACGCAAGACACAATGCCCAAGGCCGGCAAGGCACCGGCCAAAGTGGAAATGGCGCCAGAGGCCTTCAGTTCGTCGTTGTGGTGGGTTTTGATGGCGGCGTCCATGATGTCTTCTACCGCCGTGGTGCTGATCGTGCCCTGGGAGACGACCATCAAGCGCACGGTGTCGCAAATCAGGTGCAACAAGGCATGGTCGGCAATGATTTTGGGATATTCGCCGAAAATTGAGCTGGCTTCGGGATTTTCGATATGCGCTTCGAGTGCTACAGCACCCTCGGTTTTGAGCGTCTTCATCACCTTGGATACGCAAAAAATCGCATTCAGGTAATCGTCTTTGTGGTACTTGGAGCCTTTAAAAGTGCGTCCAATGCCGGCAAACACCGCCTTTACCACGTCTGGGCTGTTGCCAATTAGCATACCTCCAATGGCTGAGCCGAGAATACACCAGCCTTCAATGGGAGCAGCATGCGCAAAGGTGCCGAGTTGCCCGCCGCCAACCAAAAAGCTGCCGAACACGCAGATATTCAAAAACACGATCCCGAATACGCCAAACATAGTCGTTCCCAAAAGGACGGATTGTGACCAAACCAATTAACCACAAACCTGTAAAGGCCACACAAAGGTGGCCCGCAAATAAACCTGTCAGGCGCCCGACCCTGTCGATCCGCCTACACCCCAGTTCAATGCAACTGGGCTTGTTGGGGCAATAAAGTGGGCAACTGCGCCCAAGCTGACCGGATTTCCGACATCAGGTGCTGAACTTCCTTCAATGCTTCCATATCATTGTGCGCATTGGCGAAAATCAGACGCCTGGTGACGTAGTTGTAGAGATCATTCAAGTTTTGTGCCAACTCGCCGCCGCGGGTGAAGTCCAAGGCGCCTTGGAGACCGACCACGATGCGGCTGGCACGGGCAATGGCCTTCCCTTTTTCCTGGATCTTGCCATGGGTTAGGTGTCCTTGGGCTTGCGACACGCTATCGACCAGGCCGTCAAACAGCATCTGGATCAATGCTACGTTATTAGCCACGGAAGCCTGGGAAGCCAGGTTGTCGGAGCCGTAAGACTCCATCGCTTTAAAGTGAACTCTCATAACTGAATCTCCTACTGGGTTGCTGTACACAGTAGACATCGACGCAGTTTTTAAAAACTTGAGGTTCGGGGCAGAATCTTCCATGCCTTACCCCTTGGACTTGGACTGGCCCTTGGCCTCGATCCCCAGTGAAAGGCGCAATTTCTTCACAATAGCGGTCAAAAGCTGGCTGATTCGGGACTCAGTAACGCCCAAAACCTCCCCGATTTCCTTCAAATTGAGCTCTTCCACATAGTAGAGTTGCATTAGCAGTTGGTCGCGCT
>CAMDHL010000285.1 GCA_945898105.1 Comamonas sp. lk
GTCGAGCACAGCTCCTACGACCTTAGTACCGAAGACCTGATCACCCCCACCGACATGGTGGTCACGCTCAGCCACAGCGGGTATATAAAAAGCCAGCCCCTGGGCGAGTACCGGGCGCAAAAGCGCGGCGGGCGCGGCAAGCAGGCCACGGCCACCAAAGAAGACGATTGGGTGGACCAGCTCTTTATCGCCAATACGCACGACTACATCCTGTGCTTCTCCAACCGGGGCCGCTTGTATTGGCTCAAGGTCTGGGAAGTGCCACAAGGCTCGCGCGGCTCACGTGGGCGCCCTATCGTCAACATGTTCCCGCTGCAAGAAGGCGAAAAAATCACCGTGGTGCTGCCGTTGACCGGCGACAAGCGCACCTTTCCGGCAGACCAGTTTGTGTTCATGGCCACGTCCATGGGCATCGTCAAAAAAACGCCATTGGACGACTTCAACAATCCGCGCAAGGTCGGCATCATCGCCGTCAATCTGGACGAGGGCGACTACCTGATTGGCGCTGCGATTACCGACGGCCAGCACGACGTCATGCTGTTTTCTGACGGTGGCAAAGCGGTGCGCTTTAACGAAGACGAAGTCACCGCACACGGCCGGCAGTCACGCGGTGTAAAAGGCATGAACCTGGAAGAGGGCCAAACCGTTATCGCCATGCTGGTGGCCGAGGACGAGCAGCAAAGCGTGCTCACCGCCACCGAAAACGGCTATGGCAAGCGCACCAGCATCGTCGAATACACCCGCCATGGCCGCGGCACCAAGGGCATGATCGCCATCCAGCAAACCGAGCGCAACGGCAAAGTAGTGGCCGCAACGTTGGTGCATGTAGACGACGAGATCATGCTAATTACCGACCGAGGCGTGCTGGTGAGGACGCGCGTGTCCGAGATCCGTGAACTGGGCCGCGCCACCCAAGGCGTGACCCTGATCAGCCTGGACGAAGGCTCCAAACTCAGCGGCCTGCAACGCATTGTTGAGAACGATGCCAACCAAGCCGACAGCCCCTCCGATAACGCAGCAGACAACGCAGCAGATAGCGCACCCGAAGGTGACGCCAGCGAAGAATGAGCCTGGCCGCGTGACGCGCCCTTTCAATTTTTCCGCCGGCCCGGCGACCATGCCTTTGGAAGTGCTGCAACGGGCGGCGTCCGAGATGAGCAATTGGCACGATGCCGATGGCAAACCCAGCGGCATGGGCGTTATGGAAATGAGCCACCGAGGCAAAGCCTTTGGCAGCATCGTGCAACACGCCGAGGCCACCCTGCGCCGCTTGCTGGCGGTGCCCGAGGCGTTCCATATTTTGTTTATGCAAGGCGGCGGTCTTGCGCAAAACGCCCTCGTTCCCATGAACCTGTGCGGTCCCGCGCTCGGCAAGCCAACAGTGGACTTCGTGATCACGGGCAGTTGGAGCCAAAAATCCTGGCAGGAAGCGGCCAAATACAGCCAACCGCACATCGCCGCCAGCGAAGCGGAATCGGGTTTTCACGCCATTGCACAGCCCGCTACTTGGAAGCTCAGCCCAGGCGCCCGCTACCTGCATATTTGCAGCAACGAGACCATCCACGGCGTCGAGTTCCACACCTTGCCGGATTTGCGCGCCCTGGGTTCGGATGCGCCGCTGGTCGTGGACTTTTCCTCGCACGTCGCCTCGCGCCCGGTGGATTGGAGCCGCGTTGGCTTGGCATTTGCCGGCGCACAAAAAAACCTGGGGCCCGCAGGCCTCACCCTGGTGGTGGTGCGCGAGGACTTGCTGGGCGCCGCCCTGGACATCTGCCCCAGCGTCTTCAATTTCCAAAACATCGCGGCCAACGCATCTTTGTTCAACACCCCACCCACCTATGGCATCTATATGGCGGGCTTGGTGTTTGACTGGCTTGACCGACAAGGCGGCATTGCGGCCATCGAGGCGCGCAACATCGAAAAAGCCGCCCTGCTCTATCAAGCCATCGACGCCTCGGATCTGTATTTCAACCCCGTAGAACCCGCATGCCGGTCGCGGATGAACGTGCCCTTTTTCCTGCGTGAACCGGCTTTGGAGAGCGCCTTTTTGGAGGGCGCGGAGCAGGCAGGTCTGGTGCAGCTGAAAGGCCATAAATCGGTAGGAGGCCTTCGCGCCAGCATCTACAACGCCATGCCTCTAGAGGGGGTGCGGGCGCTTGTGGCATTTATGCGATCATTTGAACGCACTCGCGCTTAAAGGACAGAGACATGGCACTGACACTGGCTGAACTGCGTACCCGTATTGACGCACTCGATTTGGAGTTGCTCGCCCTGCTCAACCGCCGCGCAGCGCTTGCCCACGAAGTGGGGGAACTCAAAAAAGGCGAAGGCTCGGTAGTGTTCCGCCCGGAACGCGAAGCCCAGGTGATCGCCAACCTGCAAAACGCCAACGCTACAAGCGGCCTAGCCCACACCTTGCAGTCGGACAGCGTGGCCTTTGTATGGCGCGAAATAATGTCGGCCTGCCGCGCCCTTGAAGCACCCCAGCGCGTAGCCTACCTCGGCCCGGCGGGCACCTTTAGCGAAGAGGCAGCACTGCGCTTTTTCGGCTCCAGCATCGCGCATGTGCCTTGCGCCAACTTTGACGAAGTGTTCCACGCCACCGCAGCGGGGTCCGCGCAATTTGGCGTTATTCCGGTGGAAAACAGCAGCGAAGGCGTGGTGACGCGATCGCTGGATTTGCTTCTGACTTCGCCGCTGCACATCATCGGCGAAACCAGCCTGATGGTGCGCCACCACCTGCTGCGCAGCGTTAACAGCGTCGAGGGCATTGAGGTGGTGCTGGCCCACCCGCAGGCGCTGGCCCAGTGCCAGAACTGGCTAAGCACCCACCTGCCCCACGCCGAGCGGCGCGCCGTATCCAGCAATGCCGAAGGCGCACGCATGGCGGCGCAAGAGCCGGGCTGGGCCGCTGTCGCCAGCGAACGCGCAGGCTCCGCTTTTGGCCTGCATCTGGCGGCCCGTGCCATACAGGACGATGCCTTCAACCGCACCCGCTTCGTGGTGGTCTGTTTGCCCAGTACCTTAGCCGCGCCTCAGGCCAGCGGGCGTGATTGCATCAGCTTGGTAGTCTCGGTGCCCAACCGACCCGGCGCAGTGCACGACATGCTGGTACCACTCAAAAAACACGGTGTTTCCATGACCCGTTTTGAATCGCGCCCGGCACGCTCTGGCCAGTGGGAGTATTACTTTTACATCGACCTGCAGGGCCACCCGTCGCAACCGCAGGTGCA
>CAMDHL010000286.1 GCA_945898105.1 Comamonas sp. lk
ATTGGGGTGTTTAGCGCTTTGGACGGCCTCTTGTTCTACGTGTTTTTCGAAGCCACGCTGATACCCATGTACCTGATCATTGGTATCTGGGGCGGACCAAACAAAATTTACGCTGCTTTCAAATTTTTCCTCTATACCTTGCTCGGCTCCTTGCTGACTTTGATCGCGTTGATTTACCTTTACATCGCGTCCAACGGCAGTTTTGATATTGCCGCATGGCACGCCTTGCCCCTAGGTCAGACCGCGCAGACTGCCATCTTCTTTGCGTTCTTTGCGGCCTTTGCCGTCAAGGTGCCCATGTGGCCGGTTCACACCTGGTTGCCCGACGTACACGTCGAGGCGCCCACCGGCGGCTCGGCCGTGCTGGCGGCCATCATGCTCAAGCTGGGGGCTTATGGTTTCCTGCGTTTTTCGTTGCCGATTGCGCCCGATGCCGCGCACGAGTGGGCAGGCCTCATGATTGGCTTGTCTTTGGTGGCGGTGGTCTACGTGGGCCTGGTGGCCATGGTGCAGCAGGACATGAAAAAACTCGTGGCCTATTCGTCCGTAGCGCACATGGGTTTTGTCACATTGGGCTTTTTCATCTTTAACGACTTGGGCTTAGCCGGTGGCATTGTGCAGATGATTGCGCATGGATTTGTGTCCGCCGCCATGTTCCTCTCGATTGGCGTTTTGTACGATCGTGTTCACTCGCGCGAGATCGCCAGCTACGGCGGAGTCGTGAACACTATGCCGCGCTTTGCCGCCTTTTCCCTGTTGTTTGCTATGGCCAATTGCGGCTTGCCCGGCACTGCCGGTTTTGTGGGCGAATGGATGGTGATTTTGGCCGCTGTCAAGTTCAATTTCTGGATCGGTATGGCCTCGGCCAGTGCCTTGATTTTTGGCGCTGCCTACACCTTGTGGATGTTCAAGCGCGTGTACCTGGGCCCGGTTGCTAACCACCAGGTCCAGGAGTTGAAGGACATCAACGCGCGCGAATTTTTCATGCTGGCTTTGCTGGCTGTTGCGGTGCTCTATATGGGCATCAATCCCAAACCCTTTACCGATGTGATGGATGCCTCAGTGGCCGGTCTGCTCCAGCACGTGGCCCAGTCCAAGCTGCATTGATGGCTGCGAATTGAGAAACACACCATGATCGACGAAATCAGCTGGATTGCCATTTTTCCCGAAGCCTTGCTTTTGGCCATGGCCTGCGCTATTGCCTTGCTTGACCTGCGCGCCCAAGGGCCGCTGCGCGGCTACACCTATACGCTCACCCTGATCACCCTGGGCGTCGTAGCGCTGATCGAGGGCTTTTTCGCCAGTACCGGCCTCACGCTCTACGGCTTTGGCAATATGGTGGTGGCTGACACCATGGCGGGCTGGCTCAAATGCTTTGCCACGATAGCGGTAATGGTCACCCTGGTCTACGGTCGCCCCTACGCAGGCGCACGCGACATGCTCCGTGGCGGCGAGTTGTTTACCTTGTCTATGTTCGCATTGCTCGGCATGTTTATCATGATTTCGGGCAATAACTTCCTCATTATTTACATGGGCCTGGAGTTGCTGACACTATCCAGCTACGCGCTTGTGGCGCTACGCCGCGATCACCCGCAAGCCGTCGAGGCGGCGATGAAATATTTTGTGCTGGGCGCTATGGCCTCGGGCTTTTTGTTATACGGCATGTCCATGCTGTACGGCGCAACCGGTTCGCTGGACATCAACGAAGTCTTCAGCGCGATTTCTTCCGGCCATGTGCGCCACCAGGTGCTGGTTTTCGGCCTGGTGTTCATCGTATCGGGCCTGGCCTTTAAGCTCGGTGTAGTGCCTTTTCACATGTGGATCCCCGATGTCTATCAAGGCGCGCCCACGGCGGTCACTTTGATGATTGGTGGCGCGCCCAAGTTGGCAGCTTTTGCCATCACCATGCGCCTGCTCGTGGAAGGCATGTTGCCGCTGGCCATCGACTGGCAGCAAATGTTGATGCTTCTTTCGGTGGCCTCGCTGTTCATCGGAAACTTTGCCGCCATTGCGCAAACCAATGTCAAGCGCATGCTGGCTTTTTCCACCATCGCGCAAATGGGCTTTGTGCTGATCGGCATCTTCTCCGGCGTGATCGATGGCAACACCATTTCCACCGCCAATGCCTATAGCTCAGCCATGTTTTATGTGGTGACCTATGTGCTGACCACGCTGGCGGCCTTCGGCGTCATCATGTTGCTGGCGCGTGAGGGTTTTGAAAGCGAAGAGATTGCCGACTTCGCCGGATTGAACCAACGCAGTCCGCTGTATGCCGGTGTCATGGCCGCTTGCATGTTCTCTATGGCCGGTATCCCGCCGCTGGTAGGTTTTTACGCCAAGCTGTCAGTGCTGCAAGCGCTGATCGCGTCGGGCCAAGCCCTGCATATCGGCCTGGCCGTGTTCGCGGTGCTAATGTCCCTGGTAGGCGCTTTTTATTACTTGCGCCTGGTAAAGGTCATGTATTTTGATGCGCCGATTACCGCCAGCGAAGTGGTGGCCGGTGCCGATGTGCGTATTGTGCTGGCCATCAATGGTGCTTTGGTTCTGCTTCTGGGTATCTTCCCTGCGGGCCTGATGGCGTTGTCGGCGCAGTCGGTCTTGCAAATGCTGGGTACCTGAACCCAGCTTGGGTTTCTAAGCTGGGTATCAAGCCGTGACCCAACGCGAGCAAGCCGTATTGGCAATCGACCATGACGCTGGCTTGCGCGAGCTGCGCCAGTCCACCGACAAAATACTGTCCGGGCGCTTCCTACAGGTATTTTGCGACCAAGTGGCTCTGCCCGATGGCGAAACCACCTTCCGTGAATATATCGTCCACCCGGGTGCGGTGATGGTGATCCCGCTGCTGACCGATGACCAGGGCCCAACCCGCGTAGTGCTGGAGCGCCAGTTCCGCTACCCCGTAGGCCAGGTGATGATCGAGTTGCCTGCCGGCAAACGAGATGGCGAGGAAGATTTGTTGCGCTGTGCGCAGCGCGAACTGCGCGAAGAAACCGGCTATACCGCCACCCAATGGGCACACGCCGGTGTGCTGCATCCGTGTATTTCCTATTCCACCGAGTACATCGATATCTGGTTTGCCAAAGGCCTGCAAGCGGGGCCGCGTCAGTTGGATGCAGGGGAATTTTTAGAGGTACTTAGCGCCAGCACAGACGAATTTTTTGCCTGGTGCCGCGATGGCCGCATCACCGATGCCAAAACCTTAACTGGCGCGCTTTGGC
>CAMDHL010000287.1 GCA_945898105.1 Comamonas sp. lk
CACCCAAACGGCGCGCAGCTTCCAGTAAGGGTTCTGGGTGCGGCTTGGAATACGGCGTGGTGTCCCCGCCCACTATCACCCCAGAGCTGGCGAACAATGGCATAGCCGCGGTGAGGGGCAAGGCAAAGCGCTCAGATTTGTTGGTCACCACGCCCCACTGCATGCTGCGCGTCTGCAGGGCCGCGATCAAGGCTGGTACACCTTCAAAAGCATGGGTGTTGTCCAACATACAAGCCTGGTAATTGGCAAAAAACTCTTCGCGCATAGATTCGTAGTCCGCGTGGTCCGGGCCTATCCCAAAGCCCACTTGCAGCATCCCCCGCGCACCTGCGCCGCATAGGGGGCGGTACTTCGCGTAGTCGAGTGAGGGCAAGCCACGCTTCAAGCGCATCTTGTCGGCCGCACCGGCCAAGTCCGGCGCACTGTCTACCAGCGTTCCGTCTAAATCAAATAATACGGCGCGTATGCCGGCAAACTTTTGCATCGAGTTTCAGCCCAGGCGTTGGCAGGCGAAAAGGTAATTCACACTGGTGTCAGGTACCAGTGAATAGCGCTTCGTCAAGGGGTTGTAGCCCATCCCATTGGTCTGTTTCAGTTCCAAGCCAGCGTCACGGCAAAAGGCCGCCAATTCACTGGGCCGAATCAGCTTGGCATATTCATGGGTCCCGCGGGGCAGCAGATTCAAAATGTATTCAGCCCCGACGATGGCAAATAAAAAAGACTTTGGGCTTCGGTTGAGCGTAGAGAAAAACACCCAGCCACCTGGCTTGACCATGCGGGCGCATGCGCGCACCACCGAAGAGGGGTCGGGCACATGCTCCAGCATTTCCATGCAGGTGACGAGGTCAAAGGACTCTGGACGTTCGGCTGCTAAGGCCTCGGCGCTGATTTCGCGATATTGAACATCCGGCGTTTGCGCCTCCAAGGCGTGGAGTTGCGCCACCCGCAAAGCTTTGATGGAAAGGTCAATACCCAATACCTCGGCGCCTTTACGCGCCATCGAATCGGCCAAAATGCCGCCGCCACATCCCACATCTAGGGCCTGCGCACCCTTTACAGGGCGCAAACTGTCTATCCACTGTAGGCGCAGCGGGTTAATTTGATGCAAGGGCCGGAACTCACTCTCCGGATCCCACCAGCGGTGGGCCAGGTCCGAAAACTTGGCAAGTTCCGCTGGGTCAGCATTCACTGTCTGGGCGCTGGGCATGGCAAATAGCTTTCTAAACGGGACAAAAAACGCAACGCGGATTGCCTAGGGGCAACAAAAAGGCCCGCTAAAGCGGGCCGATTTGTCAATCCGCTAAGCCTTATTTGGCGGGGCGGGTTCCGATGACTTCCACCTCAACACGACGGTTTTTAGCTTGGCCTTCTTTAGTCTTGTTATCTGCGATCGGGCTGGATTCGCCTTTACCTTCGGTGTAGATGCGGTTCTTCTCAACGCCTTTGGAGACCAGGTAAGCCTTGACAGCGTCAGCACGCTTGGTAGACAGAATCAGGTTGTAGGCATCTTTACCCACAGAATCCGTATGGCCAACCGCAATAATCACCTCCAAGCTTATACCTTGCAGCTTGCCTACCAAGTCGTCGAGCTTGGCTTTGCCTTCGGGCTTGAGCACTGATTTGTCAAAGTCAAAGAAAGTGTCGGCAGCGTAAGTTACTTTGCTTGCAGCGGCTGCTGAAGCGGCAGGCGCTGCTGGCGCTTTAGCCGCTGCAGCCGCAGCGGGCGCTGCTACTGAAGCTGCTGCGGCTGGTTTTACGGCTGCGGCTGGAGTAGCCGCTGCGGTTCCCATATTTGCAAATAATGTCTGATCTTCTGCAACGTCTGCAGCTGCTGCGGCAGGAGCCGCTGCTGCGGCAGGAGCCGCTGCTGAGGCAGGAGCCGCTGCTGAAGCGGCTGCCGGCGCGATAGCACCATCGCATCCAGGCGCGGCCGTTGCCGGGGTCCAAGACGCGTCGCGCCAGCATTGGCCACTGGCGTTTTTCCAAACGTCGCCTGCGGCACTGCGCCAGTTATGGATCTCTTGGGCGCCGGCCAACGAAGCCAGCGCAATCGCAGCAAGCCCAATTCCAAGTTTATTTAGTTTAATCACAGTGGTTCCTTTGCGGGATCAAAAAGCAGCGTCGCTGCGGGTCAATAAATCTTACGCCAGTATAAGCGCGCCTAAAAAAGCGTTCCCTATATTGTGCCACAGCGATTTACCCATAGAAAGTGGACGCACAAGGGTAATTTCTAAAGTTTTACGCGGATGATTGCCGGGGCTGGGCCAGGCTTTAAGCTAAGCCCCCTCGAGGCTAGCGCCGGGCCGTAGAATCGAAGGCTCGCTCAAGAATTCGATTGCCCTACTCCACCATGACCCAGTTCGCCAAAGAAACCCTCCCCATCAGTCTAGAGGAGGAGATGCGGCGCAGTTACCTCGACTACGCCATGAGCGTGATTGTCGGGCGCGCCCTGCCAGACGCCCGGGACGGCTTGAAGCCGGTGCACCGTCGGGTGCTGTTTGCGATGCACGAGCTCAATAACGACTGGAACCGTGCCTACAAAAAGTCTGCCCGTATCGTCGGCGACGTCATCGGTAAATACCACCCCCACGGCGATCAGTCGGTCTACGACACCATAGTCCGTATGGCGCAGGACTTTTCCATGCGGCACATGCTGGTGGACGGCCAAGGAAATTTCGGTTCGGTCGATGGCGACAACGCCGCTGCCATGCGCTACACAGAGATCCGCCTTGCCAAAATTGCCCATGAATTGCTGGCTGACTTAGACAAAGAAACCGTCGATTTCGGCCCAAATTACGACGGTTCCGAAAAGGAACCGCTGGTATTGCCCACCCGAATTCCGAATTTATTGGTCAACGGCTCGGGTGGTATTGCGGTGGGCATGGCTACCAATATTCCGCCACACAACTTGAACGAAGTGGTCGACGCCTGCCTGCATTTGCTGCGCAACCCGGATGCCAGCGTGGACGATTTGATGGAAATTGTGCCCGCGCCCGACTTCCCCACCGCCGGGATTATTTACGGCATCAATGGTGTTAAAGAAGGCTACCGAACCGGGCGCGGCAAAGTGGTCATGCGGGCCAAATGCCACTTTGAGGACATTGACAAGGGCGCGCGCCAGGCCATCATCGTGGACGAGCTGCCCTATCAGGTCAATAAGAAGACCTTGCAAGAAAGGATGGCTGAGCTGGTCCACGAGAA
>CAMDHL010000288.1 GCA_945898105.1 Comamonas sp. lk
CGCCCGCCGTGGTTGGATACATAGACCGCGTCGGCACCGGCATCGCGAATACGTACGGCATCTTGTGGATGCAAGACCCCTTTCACGATGAGGTGGCCCTTCCAGTGCGCTCGCAATCGGTCTAAAAATTCCCAGTTGGCACCGGCGCGACTTGCATAGCGGTCAAAGGCTGCCTGCCCCGAAAAATTAGCCGTTCGTGGAACACCGGCCCACAGCGTGGACAGCGACCAAGCCGGATGCAGGGCAAAGTCCCAGTACTGCGCCGGACCCAGGCGCAGCGGCATGGCAAAACCATTGCGCACATCGCGTGGACGTGGCGCCACTTTGGGCACATCCACCGTCAAAATCAAATGCCGGTAACCCGCCTGCGCAGCACGGTCTGCCAGCACCAGCGCAGCCTCGGTGCCGCCCGTCACGTAGAGCTGAAACCAGGCTCGACCCGTGCTCAAGTGGTGCAGAGTCTCCAAATTGGTGGAGGCGGCGGTGGACACGCCCAGCGGCATGCCTCTTTGGCTTGCGGCGCGCGCCAGCATGGTGTCGGCACCGGGCCTGGCCAGGTTGCACATGCCCATAGGGGCAATTCCCCAGGGCTGGGCGAGGGTTTGACCTAAAAAATCGGTCGCCAGGCTGGCACCCTCGCTGGGCTGCAGTACGCGGGGCAACAAGCGCAGCGCATCCAGCCCGGCCAAATTGGCCTTGGCCGCCGTTTCGCGCCCTGCCGCTCCGTCGATGTAGTCAAACACCATGCGCGGCAGGCGGCGCTGCGCGATGGCGCGGGTGTCGGCCGCATCGGCAAAGCGCTGCGCACCGCTGCGCAAAGGCGTAGGCCTGGCCGGGTTGGAGGAGGGGCTTTGCATGGTGGATGGTTGGGCAATACCTGCCCTAAAACTTGCCTATAAAAATCGACTACCAGTGCAGTTTCTCCCTTGGGCCGCTAAGGTGACAAGCGATTTTTTTGGGTTCATACATAAAAAAATGTTTCTGCATTAACATTCTTCGCAAGCCCCTAACATCCCCATGCAGTGACCTAGGTCCCAATCCCGCGCCCGCCTGCCATTGACCCGCTTGCGCTCCTTTGAAGCCGCGGCGCGTTTGCTCAGCTTCAAAGCGGCGGCCGAAGAGCTCAATGTCACGCCCACCAGCGTGAGCATCCAGATCCGCCAGCTCGAAAGCGATTGGGGCTGCCAACTGTTCTTACGCAAGACGCGCAAGGTGATGTTGACGGACGCCGGCCGTTCTCTGGCTCGCGTCACTAGCCGCGCGTTTGACGATATCCGCGCCGAAGTCGAAAACCATATTTCCACCAAACGCAAAACTGTCACCCTGGCGGTCGGCCCCATTTTTGGTTCGCGCTGGCTGGTGCCGCGTTTGTCGGACTTTTACCGCAGCCACCCGATGATTGAACTGGTGATTCACCAAGGTCCGCGCATCACCAATTCTGAGCAATTACAGGCCATGGTCGGCATCGATTGGGGTATTGGCGACTGGGCGGGCCTGGAGGCGCGCCGCTTGTTTGGTGTGCGCTATTCGCCAGTGCTCAGCCCGGCCTTGCTCAAGCAGCACGGGCCGGTAAGAAAAGTCGGGGACTTGGCGCGCTTTCCCATCATCCACCAATGGGACCGTGAAGAATGGAATGCCTGGTTGCGCTTGGCCGGTACCAAGGGCATGGGCTTTGCGCATGAAACCATCATGCGAGATTCCAACCACGCTTTGCAGGCCGCCATCGAAGGTCAGGGCGTCATTCTGGGTACTTTCCCGCTGGTGAATAACGATGTAGCCTCTGGTCAATTGGTGCAGTTGTTTCCTATCGAGTTGCAACCACCGCGCGGCTACCACTTGCTTACCCGTCCAGGCAGCCGGGCGCTGCATGAAGTCAATGCTGTGTGTAGCTGGATCGAAGCCCAATCGGCACGCACGGCTTAAGCCGGTGCGGCAAGTTGGCGGCTTAAGCAGCGCCCCAAGCGAGCATGCAGTAAGTAAGCCGAACAGTGCGGTCGTGCCAGGCACACCTCGCGCACGCCGCTGGCGTCTAGCAATACGGCGGCGCCATCGTCAAGCGCGAGGCCGCGCGGTAGCTGCCCGCTGGCAATCGCCGTGTGCAGGGCCGGTTGGCGTTGTGGCTCGCTGTCATAGTGGGGGCAAAAACTGCCGCGAAACAAACCCAGCCCGGGCAACGGTGCCAGGCCCGCGCCCAGCGCGTCTGACAGTCCTGCTTGGAACCACACCATGGCACCGGCACTCACACCAGCGAGCAGCAGCCCCTGGGCTGCGGCATCGAGTAGCAAGCGGTCCAGACCGGCCGCGCGCCAGTGCGCCAGCAGGCGCGCGGTATTGCCACCGCCTACAAACACCGCATCAAGCGATTGCAGCCATTGCGCTGCTGGTGCGCCCTGCATGCCGGGTGGCATATCCGTGGTGTGGGCGCAGTGCCGTTCAAAGCGCTGGTGAAAGCGTGCGATGGCCGTGGCCTCATATCCGCTGGCTGTGGCGATATAGCCGATGCGGGTCGCCGCACCGGCGGCGTGGCGCAGCACAAACGCTTCTAGCGCCGGATCGGTGCCCTGCGAAAAGCCTCCTCCGCCCATGGCGATCAGGCGCGCGCGCGGGGCGTGGAGCGTTTGTGGAATGCGTTGCATAAAGGGTGTGCTAGCAGCGGGAGTGTCTCGCAAAATCGAAACCAAAAAACTTGCGTCATCGGCGGGCAAAACTGTTAACTGGATAGATGCTACTTGTGGGAGAAAAACTAGCCCCAATCGAGCCATGCCAAGCACCGATTGCCTGGAGCAAGCCTTCCCTGCGCGCAGACACAACGGCCTTAGCTTCAATTGATTGAGGCGTGCATGGGCAAGTTTTATTGCGGGAAAACCCTAAAAAACTTGGGTTTATCGCCTTCTAGCCTTTCATGGATAAAGTTTTTTATATCTATACACGGTTTTTAAATCGTTTGAAAACCCTTGCCTGTGCATGCACACTGTCTACTGCAAAGCACCCTGAGCCCATTAGTTTGGCGGGGGGTTTGCTGGCGCTCAGCTAGTGTTAAAAATCAGAGGAGACAAGACATGAAACGTTTTATCACCGCCATGGCGATTGGGACCTTGGCTTTCGCCGCCCAGGCTAACCCTTCAGGCACTTTCCGACAGGCCCACGAAGTGGGTTTTGGCAATGCCTCGGATGTGGACCCGATTTCCAAAGG
>CAMDHL010000289.1 GCA_945898105.1 Comamonas sp. lk
ACCGCACATGGCCGATAACAACAAAGCGCAGTCTTCGGCGCTGCGCGCCATCGGGCCGGCCTGGTCTAGGCTAGACGCAAACGCCACCATGCCGTAGCGTGAGGCGCGGCCGTAGGTGGGTTTGATGCCGGTGATGCCGCAAAACGCCGCCGGTTGGCGGATCGAGCCGCCGGTGTCGGTACCTGTGGCCGCAGGCGTCAACCCTGCCGCTACAGCGGCCGCGCTGCCACCGGATGAACCGCCGGGGATGCGTGTCGTGTCCCACGGGTTGGTTACCGCGCCGTAGGCTGAGTTTTCATTCGCCGAGCCCATGGCGAATTCATCGCAATTAAGTTTGCCCAAAGTCACCATGCCGGCTTCGCGCAGTCGCTTCACCACCGTGGCGTCAAACGGCGAGCGGTAGTCTTTCAATATCTTGGAGCCCGCAGTAGTTGCGAAATCTTGGGTGACAAAAATGTCTTTGTGTGCGATGGGCACGCCTTCCAAGGGGCCTGCGGTGCCTGAGGCGATTTTGTCGTCTGAGGCTTTTGCCTGTGCCAGCGTCACTTCGCTGTTGATGTCTAGAAATGCGTTATGCGGGTTGCCGCCCATACGCGCCAGAAAACGCGTGGCCACTTCCACCGCGCTGACTTCTTTGTTTTTCAGCATGTTCGCCAACTGCGCCACGCCGTGCTTGTGCAGATTCGCCATGGCTTACTCGATCACTTTCGGCACCAGAAACAAACCGCGCTCCACCGCAGGTGCGCTGCGTTGGTTGGCCTCGCGCTGGTTGGGCTCGCTCACTACGTCGTCGCGCAAACGCAGCGTCATGCCGAGTCCATCAGTGTCGGCAATGGCCTCGCTTAAACCTGGCATGGCATCGATTGGATGCGCCATCGGCACCACGCCGTCAGTGTTGACAGCTCGCATTTGTTCAACGATCTCAAAAAACCCATTGAGCTGTCCGAGCAGGCGTTCTGCGGCGGGCGGTTCAAACTGCAGCCGGGAAAGCTGTGCGAGGCGGTCAATATCGTGGGAGGTCAGGGACATGTGAAAAAAGCGGTCTTTACAGGGTGGTTTGCTGAGCTTAGGCCCCTGCGCAAGGCGAGATTTCGGGGGCAATGGGTTATTATCCCGCCTTTGGCCAGCACGGCGTTTTCCCCTGCCGTTTACGCCCGAAATCAGCCATTTACCGACAAAACATAGACGATGCAGCATGCGACCGCGCTGCATGTCGACAAGGATACGCCATGCTTGGAGCTTTCACCCGTTACTTTTCCACCGACTTGGCCATTGATCTTGGCACCGCCAACACCCTGATTTTTGTTCGCGATAAAGGCATCGTGCTAGACGAGCCTTCGGTGGTTGCCATCCGCCACGAAGGTGGCCCTCAGGGCAAAAAATCCATTCAGGCCGTTGGCAAAGAGGCCAAAGCCATGCTGGGCAAGGTGCCCGGCAATATCGAAGCCATCCGCCCCATGAAGGACGGCGTGATTGCTGACTTCACCGTTACCGAGCAGATGCTCAAGCAGTTCATCAAGATGGTGCATCCGCGCAGCGTCTTTCGGCCCAGCCCGCGCATCATTATTTGCGTGCCCTGCGGCTCTACCCAGGTCGAGCGTCGCGCGATCCGCGAATCCGCCCTGGGCGCTGGCGCCAGTGATGTGTACTTAATTGAAGAGCCCATGGCTGCAGCCATCGGCGCGGGGTTGCCGGTCTCGGAGGCGTGCGGCTCGATGGTGGTCGACATCGGCGGCGGCACTACTGAAGTGGGCGTGATCTCGCTAGGCGGCATGGTTTACAAAGGTAGCGTGCGTGTCGGTGGCGATAAGTTTGACGAAGCCATCATCAATTACATCCGCCGCAACTACGGCATGCTGATTGGCGAGCCCACGGCAGAGGCCATTAAGAAGCAAATCGGTTCAGCCTTCCCCGGCTCGGAAGTTAAAGAAATGGAAGTGCGCGGCCGCAACTTGTCGGAAGGCGTGCCACGCTCTTTCACCATTTCTTCCAATGAAATTTTGGAAGCGCTGACCGATCCGCTCAACAACATCGTGTCCGCCGTGAAAAACGCGTTGGAGCAAACTCCGCCCGAGTTGGGTGCTGACATTGCCGACCGGGGCATGATGCTCACAGGCGGCGGCGCGCTGCTGCGTGACTTGGACCGCTTGCTTGCCGAAGAAACCGGCCTTCCGGTGTTAGTAGCCGAAGACCCCTTGACCTGTGTGGTGCGCGGTTGCGGCATTGCACTGGAACAAATGGAACGTTTGGGCTCGATTTTCACCAACGAGTAAGCGCCGGACGCAGCGATGGCACTGGCTTCGCTGGGCAGAGACCCCCCTCCGTTTTTTCGTCAAGGCCCTTCGGCCTTGTCTCGGCTGGCGCTCTTTAGCGCACTGGCCCTGCTGCTGATGGTGGCCGACGCACGCTTTCAAATGGTGCAGCCACTGCGCGCCAGTATTGCGACTGCGCTTTATCCATTGCAATGGTTGGTGTTGCAGCCACTGAGTTTGTCGCAGCATGCCAATGAGCGCATGGACGGCATGTTCAGCAAAGAAGCCACGGTTCAACAATTACGTCAGCAGTTGGCTGAGCAACGGCAGCGCGCCCAACAAGCCGAGCAACTCGTGTTGGAGAACCAGCGCTTGCGCGGGATATTGAATTTGCAGGAGCGCGAATTGCCCGGCTCGGTTGTGGCCCAGGTGGTCTACGATGCAGCAGACCCCTACACCCGAAAAGTCATACTGGATAAGGGTGAAAACCAAGGCGTACATCTGGCATCGCCGGTGATCGATGAATTGGGCGTCATTGGTCAGGTGACAAGGGTATTCCCGTTGTCCAGTGAAGTGACACTAATTACCGACCGCGATCATGCAATTCCGGTTGTCAATGTGCGTACAGGTGCGCGTGGCGTGGCTTATGGAGAGAACACTCGCAATGCCGATGCTTTGGAATTGCGGTTTATGGCCGCTAATGCCGACGTGACAGTTGGCGACTTGCTCACCACCAGCGGTGTGGACGGCGTTTATCCGGCAGGTTTACCTGTGGCGCGGATCGACAAGGTGGAGCGTCGCACCGAGGCGGTTTTTGCGCGCATCGGGTGTGTCCCGATCGCCATGGTTGCAGGTGCGCACTATGTGTTGGTTTTAATGCCTACGGCGCAGTCTGTGCCGCGTCCGCCCCTTGAGCCGGAACATAAGGCCT
>CAMDHL010000290.1 GCA_945898105.1 Comamonas sp. lk
CCTCCACCGACTGAAATCCGAAATGCGTGGTGCTCATGGTGCTGTATCAAATTTAGTGGCTGGCACAGCCGTGGGCAGCGGCCACCGGCATCGGAGCGTCACGCTCGCGCCCGGCATCTTGCAAACGCTTTTCATAATCGCGCCACAAACGCTCCTGCTCGGCGCCCAAAAAATACAAATAATCCCAAGAAAAAATGCCGGTGTCGTGCCCATCCGAAAAGCGCGGTTGCACGGCGTAATTGCCCACCGGGTCCAGCGCCTCCAGGTCCACCAGGCGCTTGCCGGTTTGCAGCACTTCCTGCCCCGGACCGTGGCCTTGAACTTCGGCGGAGGGGGAATAAATCCGCATTAACTCAAACGGAATGCGACAGTCCGCGCCAACCGAAAAACTGATTTGCAAAACGCGCGACTGGCTATGCACCGTCAGGTCTTGGGGGTGGGGGAATGTTTGCTCAGGCCGGCCATAGCTTTTTCAATCGGGTGTTGTATGTGCAAATCCGGGGCGAGCCCGGCGCATCTGCAACTGTAACCGCCTAGACCAGTACCCGCTCTATGCCTCCGGCATTGGCCTTTTGCACAAAGGCGGGCAGCCATTGCTCGCCCAGAATGAGGCGCGCCATCTCGACCACGATGTAATCCGCTTCCAATAGGCCGTTGTTCAGATCATTGCCATAGCGGCTAAGGCCTTGCAGGCAACTTGGGCAGCTGGTCAGGATTTTGGTCGGTCCGCCTACTGGAATGCCTTTTTCAGCTTTGAGTACCGTAAGATCGTCCGCGCCTTGGCGCAATTGCTCTTCCTTACGAAAACGGATTTGCGTGGAAATGTCGGGCCGGGTCACGCCCAAGGTGCCAGATTCTCCGCAGCAGCGTTCGTTTTTGAGCACGGTATCGCCCACCAAGGCTTTGACGGTTTTCATGGGGTCCTGGAGCTTCATGGGGCTGTGGCAAGGGTCGTGGTACAGATAGCCGCCCGCACTTTGAGTGGCGCCTTCGATGCCAAGTGCCGCGCCCAAGGTAATGCCCTTTTCCAATAAGTATTCATGGATGTCGATGATGCGGCAGCCCGGGAATATTTTGTCGAACTCATAGCCCTGCAACTGGTCGTAGCAGGTGCCGCAACTGACCACCACGGTTTTGATGTCCAAATAGTTCAGCGTATTGGCCACGCGGTGAAACAGCACGCGGTTGTCGGTGATGATTTTTTCAGCCTTATCGGCCTGGCCGCTACCGCGCTGCGGATAGCCACAGCACAGATAACCCGGCGGCAACACGGTTTGCACCCCGGCATGCCACAGCATCGCCTGGGTGGCTAAGCCCACCTGACTGAACAGCCGCTCGGAACCGCAACCGGGGAAGTAAAACACAGCTTCGGTCTCGGCCGTGGTGGCCTGCGGGTCGCGGATGATGGGTACGTAGTCCGCGTCTTCAATATCCAGCAAAGCGCGCGCGGTGCGCTTGGGAAGTCCGCCAGGCATCTTTTTATTGATGAAGTGAATCACCTGCTCTTTGATGGGCGCGGCGCCCACGGTAGAAGGCGGCTTGGCCGTCTGGCGGTTTGCCAGCACGCGCAGCACATCGTTGGCCAGGCGCTGCACCTTAAAGCCCACGCCCACCATCATGCTGCGCATGAATTTGATGGTTTGCGGATTCGTGGCATTGAGAAATAGCATAGCCAGTGCGTTACCCGGCCTGAAGGTCTTTTTTCCCATCTTGCGCAGCAAATTGCGCATGTGCATGGTCACATCGCCAAAATCGATTTTTACAGGACAAGGGCTTTCGCACTGATGGCATACCGTGCAATGGTCGGCCACGTCTTCAAATTCTTGCCAGTGCTTGATGGACACACCGCGGCGCGTTTGCTCTTCATATAAAAAAGCCTCCACCAAAAGTGAAGTGGCCAAAATTTTGTTACGTGGGCTGTAGAGCAAATTGGCGCGCGGCACATGCGTGGCACACACCGGTTTGCATTTGCCGCAGCGCAAACAGTCTTTGATCGAGTCGGCAATCGCACCGATGTCGCTTTGCTGCATGATCAGCGATTCATGGCCCATCAAACCAAACGAGGGCGTATAGGCGTGGCTTAAGTCGGACGCGTGGCTGCTCACACCCTTGAGACTTGGGCGCAACAGCTTGCCTTTGTTGAAGCGCCCTTCGGGGTCAATGCGCGCTTTGTAGTCCGCAAAAGGCTGCAACTCGGCATCGGTCAAAAACTCCAGCTTGGTGATACCAATACCGTGCTCACCCGAAATCACGCCATCCAAAGAACGCGCCAGCGCCATGATGCGCTTTACGGCTTGATGCGCCGCTTGCAGCATCGCGTAATCATCGCTATTGACCGGGATATTGGTGTGCACATTGCCATCGCCCGCATGCATATGCAGCGCAACCCAGACGCGGCCTTTGAGCACCCGTTTATGCATGGCCACGCATTCCTTGAGAATGGCGGCAAAAGCTGAGCCAGTAAATATGCTGTGCAGTGGAACCTGCAATTGCGTTTTCCAACTGGCGCGCAATCGGTGATCCTGCAACTGCGGGAACAGCGCATCCACATCGTTCAACCAGCCCTGCCATTGCGCGCGCACGCTGGCAATCAAATCCTGCGCAAGCGCCACTCGGTCTTCCAGCAGTTCGGCCGACGAGATGCCATGGGCGTCGTCGCTCTTACCCAAGGGCAAATCGCTGCGCGCAAAAAATTCGGACAGCGCATCGCACAAGGCTAGCTTATTGCGCAAAGACAGTTCAATATTGATCCGCTCGATGCCATCGGTGTACTCGCCCATACGCTCCAGCGGAATCACTACGTCTTCATTGATTTTGAAGGCATTGGTATGGCGGCTGATAGCGGCGGTGCGTTTGCGGTCCAGCCAAAACTTGCGCCGCGCCTCGGGGCTAATAGCCACAAAGCCTTCGCCACTGCGCGCATTGGCCAGGCGCACCACTTCGGAAGTGGCGCGCGCCACGGCATCCGGGTCATCGCCTGCAATATCGCCGACCAACACCATCTTAGGTAAACCCGAACTGCCACCTAACTCAGCAGCGCGCTTGCTTTTGGTGGCATAGCCGACAGCCTTGAGGTAGCGGTCGTCCATATGCTCCAGCCCGGCCAGTAACACGCCACTGCGCTTTTGCTCGGCGAACATAAAG
>CAMDHL010000291.1 GCA_945898105.1 Comamonas sp. lk
ATGGGCAAAATTTCGGTGGGCCCGCCTTATTTTGACGCGGTGTTTATGCCGCTGATGGCGCCTACCGTGTTCCTCATGGGTATAGGTCCCTTGGCCCGTTGGAGAAACGCCGAGCTGCCGGCCCTGGCCCTGCGTTTGCGCTGGGCTGCCGCGGTAGCGATTGCTGGCGCCATCCTCACTGGCGCGCTGGCTGGCGAAATTCGACTGGTGGCTACGTTGGGCTTGGTCATGGCCTATTGGATAGTGGGCTCGGTAGCCACCGACTTGTGGGGACGCGTGCATCCTCAAGGCGTGGATTGGGCGCAAGCGCCTGCGCGTTTGCGCCAGATTCCGCGTGCGCTGGCCGGCATGATGTTGGCGCATCTGGGCATTGCGGTGTTTTGTATCGGCGTGGTGATGGTCAAGGCTTACGAGGTGGAGAGTGATGTCAAGATGTTTGTCGGCGACAGCACCACGGTACGTGGCTATACCTTCACGTTTAACGGTATAAAAGAGTTGCAAGGCCCCAACTACGTGGCGGCGCAAGGCCAGATGCGCGTAACGCGCGATGGCCAAACGATTGCGGACTTGCACCCGGAAAAACGTATTTACCGCGTGCAGCAAAACCCCATGACCGAGGCGGCAATTGATTCCGGCCTGACGCGTGATTTGTATGTATCGCTGGGTGAACAGGTCGAAGGCGGCGCTTGGATTGTACGCGTCTATGTCAAACCCTTTATCGACTGGATTTGGTTCGGTTGCCTGTTTATGGCGCTGGGCGGATTGCTGGCGGTGTCCGATCGACGCTATCGACGTGCCGCGGGGGTAGATCAATGAAGCATGTGCGTTATCTGGTGCCGATGGGCATCTTGCTGGTTTTGTTGTACTTTTTGCGCGCCGGCCTGAATCTCAACCCCAAAGAAGTGCCTTCGCCCCTGATTGGCAAACCAGCGCCCGAGTTTTCTTTGCCGCGACTGGACCAGCCCGAGCAGCGCATCAGCCGTGCCGATATGCGCGGCCAAGTCTGGATGCTTAATGTCTGGGCCTCTTGGTGCGTGGCCTGCCGCCAGGAGCATCCGCTGCTGGTGCAATACGCCAAGCAATCCAAAGTGCCTATCTATGGCCTCAATTACAAAGACGAGCGCGCTGCGGGCATGAAATGGTTAGCTGATTTCGGTAATCCCTATACCGCATCACTCTCGGACCGAGACGGGCGCGTGGGCATTGATTTTGGCGTCTATGGCGTGCCTGAAACCTTTGTCATAGACCGTGATGGCGTGATCCGCTACAAGCAGATCGGCCCGCTCACACCCGAGGTGATACGTGACACGATTGAGCCTTTACTCAAGCAACTCAATAGCTAATATGCGCAAATTAATTCGCCGCCTTTTTGTCACCATGGCCTGGGCGCTGGTGTGCGCAGGTGCCTTTGCCGCCGAGGCGCAGCCTGCCAGCGACAACCCTGCATTAGAAGCGCGGGTCATGAAAATTTCTAACGAGTTACGTTGCCTGGTATGTCAGAACGAAACGATCGCTGCTTCGCATGCTGACCTGGCAGTGGACTTGCGCCGCCAGGTACGCGAGATGCTGCAAAACGGACAAAACGAGCAGCAGGTGATCGACTTTATGACGGCGCGCTACGGTGACTTTGTGCTCTATCGCCCGCCCTTCAAACTGCTGACCGCCTTGCTTTGGATCGGGCCGGCGGCCATGGTCGTGGTGGGCTTGGGTACCTTGTTTGTGGTTTTGCGCCGGCGCAGCCGATTGGCAGATGACGCCTTTGAGCCCGACGACAAGGACGCTTCCGGCGACCCCCATCTTTCCTGAGAGACTTCATGACCGACGCGTTGCACACCTTGCTGGCCCCTTTCAAACGCCAATTGGCTGATTTAGAGCAAGCGCACGCGGCGGGTACGCTCAGCCAGACTCAGCGCGATACCGAACGCGCGAGTCTGGAGCGGCGCTTGCTGGACATGCTTTTGCATGAGACGCCTGCGCCTGTGCCCGCGGCGGCCAAACCGACCTGGCCCTTGCTCGTTGGCCTATTCGTGTTGGTGCTGGTGATTGCCATCGGCGGCTATACCTATAACCACAAAACCAATCCGGCGCAGGGCGATGAAGAGGGCGCCGATGGGGGGGGCAATCAAGCGCAGGTGGTGGCCATGGTCGAGCAACTGGCCGAACGCATGAAGCAAAACCCTGACGACGCAGACGGCTGGGCCATGTTGGCGCGTTCCTATAGCGTGATGGAACGCAACGAGGATGCGCTGGCGGCCTACCAAAAAGCCGTCGCCTTGCGCCAGGACGACGCCGGTTTGCTGGTGGACTACGCCGATGCACTGGCCGTCAAAAACCAGCATAGCCTCCAAGGCGAACCCATGACCTTGATCACGAAAGCGCTCAAGCTCAATCCGGACCACCTCAAAGGTCTTGCACTGGCAGGTACCGATGCCTTTGTGCGTAAAGATTTTGCGCTGGCTGTGAAGTACTGGAGCCGTATCGAAGTAGTGGGGCCGCAGGACAATATGCTGGTGCAGCGCGTGTCCGCCAGTTTGCAAGAAGCGCGAAAACTGGCCGGCTTGCCCGCCCAAGCGGCGCCAACTGCAGCACAGGCCAAGCCCCCAGCAATGGCCGATGCAGGCCCTGCCTTAGCGGGCGGCCCTTCGGTGAGTGGCACGGTAAGTCTGTCGCCCGAACTGCGCGCCCAGGCTAACCCCGAAGACACGGTGTTTATCTTTGCCAAAGCGGCTCCGAGTGGTCGTATGCCCCTGGCCGCAGAGCGCAAGCAGGTTAAAGACCTGCCCTATAAATTCACGCTGGATGACAGTAAATCCATGTCGCCGCAAACGCGCCTTTCCAGCGCCGCCCAAGTGGTTATCAGCGCGCGCATCAGCAAAAGCGGCAATGCCATCGCTCAGCCGGGTGATTTGCAAGGCCAGTCAGCGCCAGTGGATTTGGGCGCGAAAGATTTGCGCATTGATATCCGCGAGATCGTCAAGCCCTAGGGTAATTTTGAAGCGCTTGAATCAGCGCATCACAGCAGCAACTTGATGCCTTCAAAAAACGCGGCCGTCATCAGCACATAGCGTAGAAATTTGCCAATCAACATATAGGCTACGCAAGGCCAGAAGGGCAACTTGAGCCAACCGGCCAAGGTACACAGG
>CAMDHL010000292.1 GCA_945898105.1 Comamonas sp. lk
GGGATGCCAAAGCTGAACGCCACGCCCAGCACCGCCTGCGGCATGGATACGACGCGCTTGGCATAGGGATAAGCCACCGCTACTGCAAGCGCCGCAAATGATAGGTAGATGGTGGCCGTATTGGTCGTTAGCACCAAACCAAAAGCCAAAAAAGCCAATATGCCACCCAAGGCTAGTGCCTCGCGCACCGGTATGCGGCCACTGGTCACGGGACGTTGCGCGGTTCGGCGCACATGGCGGTCAAACTCGCGGTCGGCCACATCATTGATGCAGCACCCGGCACTGCGCATCAGCACCGTACCCAGCGTGAAAACCAGCAGAAAATGCCAACCCGGAAACCCTCCGGCAGCCAGCCACAAAGCACTGAGCGTAGGCCACAGCAGTAGTAACCAACCGGCCGGCCGATTCCAGCGGATGAGGTCCAGGTACAAAGCCAGTCGCTCACGCCAGTGGGGGCGTGTGGGCATCAGCTCAGATGTGTCCATGGATGTAACAGAGGTGACGGCCCAGCTTATTACGAAAGCCGCGTTACGCCCGGCAGTTCGCTGGCATAGACGGCGTTGCGCAGGGCAGCGATGGCTTCGTACCGTGTGAAGCTGCGCCGCCAGGCCAGCACCACGCGGCGGGTGGGTGGCGCGATGCCTTTGCCGTCTTGCACCGGCAGGTATTTGACAAACAGTTTTGCGTCGCGCCGCTTGGGTGCTTGCAAGGCCTGCGCGGGCACGCTCAGGCGCGGCACCAGGGTGATGCCCATGCCAGCGGCGACCATGTGTTGGATGGTTTCTAGAGAGGAGCCTTCAAAGCTTTTGCGGATGCCTTCGGTATCGCTGGAAAAGCGCGCGAACTCGGGGCAGACTTCCAGCACATGGTCGCGAAAGCAGTGCCCGTTGCCCAGCAGCAGCATGGTTTCATTTTTCAATTCCTGCGCTGTCACATGGTCTTGCTTGGCCAGCGGGTGGCTGCTGGGCACGGCAGCAAAAAAAGGCTCGTCGTACAGCGGCGCAACGGCCAGGCCGGCATCGGGAAAAGGTTCAGCCAAGATGGCGCAATCGATTTCACCGGTGCGTAGCATTTCCAACAGCTTGACGGTGAAGTTCTCTTGCAGCATCAGCGGCATTTGCGGCGTGCGGGTGATGACCTGGCGCACCAGGTCCGGCAGCAAGTAGGGCGCGATGGTATAGATCACGCCCAGCTTGAGCGCACCGGCCAGCGGGTCTTTGCCGCGCTTGGCGATGTCTTTGATATGCGCCGCCTGCTCCAGAACGCTTTGCGCTTGGCGCACGATTTCTTCGCCCAGCGGCGTGACGTTGACCTCGTTGGCGCTGCGTTCAAACAGTTTGACGTCTAGCTCTTCTTCCAATTTTTTGACTGCGACGGACAGCGTGGGTTGCGACACAAAACAGGCATCGGCGGCTTTGCCGAAGTGGCGTTCGCGGGCTACGGCCACGATGTATTTGAGTTCGGTCAGCGTCATGCGCGCATTATCTGCGCAGGGCCATAGCGGCCTTTAGGCTTTAAGGAATTCGGCCTTGCTGCCCAGCCAGCGCTGCACATGCTTAATCGCCAGCGCCGGGTGGCGCTCCAGCAGCAAAGGCGCTTCTTTGCGCGCCCATTCAAGCAGCGCAGAATCCTGCGCCAGATCGGCAAAGCGCAGCATTTGGTCGCCTGATTGGCGTGCGCCCAAAAACTCGCCCGGACCTCGAATCTCCAGGTCGCGACGGGCGATTTCAAAACCATCGCTGGTTTCCACCATGGCCTTTAGACGCTCGCGCGCGGCCTCGCCCAGGCGCGGCGCATCGCCGGTGGAATAGAGCAGCAAGCAGGCCGAGGCCGCCGCGCCGCGGCCCACGCGACCACGCAGCTGGTGCAATTGCGACAGGCCAAAGCGCTGCGCGTTTTCAATCACCATGAGCGACGCGTTGGGAACATCGACACCGACTTCAATCACGGTCGTGCTAACCAGTACGCCGATCTGGCCTGCGACAAACTGCGCCATCACCGCTTTTTTCTCATCCGGTGGTAGACGCGAGTGCAAGAGGCCCACTGGATGCTCGGCATCGGGGGTTTGCAAGGCGGTGGCTAATTCGGCATGGGTGGCGGTGGCGTTGCTCAAATCCAGCATTTCGCTCTCTTCAATCAGCGGGCAGACCCAATACACCTGCCGCCCCTGCGCCACCTGCGCGCGTATGCGCTCTATCACCTCGGCGCGCCGGTTTTCGGCCAACACTTTGGTGACGATGGGCGTGCGCCCGGGTGGCAGCTCGTCCAGGGTGGACACGTCTAGGTCCGCGTAGTAACTCATGGCCAGGGTGCGTGGGATCGGTGTGGCCGTCATCATCAGCAAATGCGGCTCCATAGCCTCGTGCTCCAATTTGTTGCGCAACGCCAGGCGCTGGGCCACGCCAAAGCGGTGTTGCTCGTCGATGACCGCCAGCGCTAGGTTCTTGAAACGCACTTTGGTCTGGATGATGGCGTGCGTGCCCACCACTAGTTGTGCTTGGCCGCTTTCAATAATTTCCAACATGGCGCGCCGCTCTTTGGCCTTTTGCGTGCCAGTCAGCCAGGCAGTGGTAATGCCCAAGGGTTCTAGCCAGCCCAACAGTTTGCGGAAGTGTTGCTCGGCCAATATTTCGGTAGGCGCCATCAAAGCGCACTGCCAGCCGGCGTCGATGCACACCGCTGCTGCCAGCGCCGCCACTACAGTTTTGCCCGCGCCCACATCGCCTTGCAGCAGGCGGTGCATGGGTGTGTGGCGTGCCATATCCAAGGCGATTTCTTCGCTGACCCGTGCTTGTGCGCCGGTCAGGGCAAAGGGCAGAGCGGCGTGCAGGCGCTGGCGCAGCGCCGTGGGGCTGGCATCGGGCAGCAGCACAGGCGCACGCAAGGCAGCGCGGGCGCGGCGCGCTTGCAATTGCGAAAGCTGTTGCGCCAGCAATTCCTCGGCCTTCAGGCGCTGCCAAGCTGGGTGGCTGTGGTCCATCAGAGTGTCGATGGCCACATCCGGACGCGGGTGGTGCAAAAACGCCAGCGCTTCGTGCAGCGTCCACAGGCCGCCTTGGGCCTGCGGATTGAGCGGGCTCAGGTCGCCGGGGGCAAAGGTGTCCGAAAGTTCCGCACGCGC
>CAMDHL010000293.1 GCA_945898105.1 Comamonas sp. lk
AGCCCATATAAACCTTCAGCGCCCGGCTATACTCACGGCCGCAAAAGCGCTTGCAAAAAGCGCCCAAGCAATGGCGCTTTAGCTCAGTCGGTTAGAGCGATGGAATCATAATCCACAGGTCCGCGGTTCGAATCCGTGAAGCGCCACCAGTTACATGAAGCACTTAGCCCGACTTTCGCCGGGCATGGCCTTGACGTAAAACACGATGCCGGCCTGCTCCAATATCTAAGCCTCAATCTTTTCAAAGTGCACGCGCAGCAGGTTCAAGCGGGCGCACTGTGCGAGGCTTCTCAGCAGTGGCGCTTGGTTTATGTCCCATCGCCCCGTAAATCTGTCAGCGCCGGCATCAAATTGACCGTCCATTTTTTAGCGATTGGCTAACGGATTAGCACAGGCAGCATCTTTCGTACATCGCCATGCAGCGACGTCAGCGTGCTGTCGAATGAAAGCTGTGGCATTTGCTCCAAGACGAGTTGCGCTACTGCCCGAGCTTGGTCTAGGTCGCGGGGTTTTTTGATGGATTCGCGCGTGGGCAGACCTGAGAGCCAAGCCTTGTGCAAGGCAAAAGCGCGCGGGTCCGGTACCCGCATCGGCACTGGCCAGCCATCCTCATCAATAGCGACCGTATTAAGTTTTGGGGAGTTCAACAGCCACTGTAGGCCGGGCACTTCGGCGGCAAGCAAATCTGATTCAGAGAAAGTGATGTTTTCAACGGCGTCCATGCCTCGCGGTGCGATCACGAGGTCCACCATGAACTGGCCAGCATTGGCAGCACGGTAGCCATTTTCGCGCACACACTCAAATGTCTTGTCCGCTTTTTTGAGCAAGCCGAGTAATCCATTGCCGTCTAGCTTTTCTGAGACGACCGTCATTTTTTGCCTGGCGTCATAGAGCAGGTCGACATCACCTGAAGCAAGTAATTCAAGTAAAAAATGCGCGCCTGCTGCGGCTTCGTAGGCGTACAAGGCCTGAGTTCCAATCACGGTAAAGCTGTCATGCAGGCCCGCCTGGTCGAGTTCGCGCAGCACGCGGGCCACGACGCGGGGGACGCGATCCAATCTCAAGGCCTTGTTGAGCCTGGCCTGCTCTTGAATTTTTTCCGTGATCAGGTGCAGGCGCTCCTTGGCCACGGTGCGGCCGGCGGAAAAGGCCGCTAATAATTCCTCGGTTTGCGCTGATCTGGGCCCGAGCGACTTGCCGTTACCGCGCCGGTCCCGGTCTCTGAACAGGTATTCTGTATTGCGCACCGTTTTCCAGCGCATGCTGTAGGTGTAGGACGCCGAATGACCGAACGCAGACCGATAGTTTTCGAAAAGTTGTTCGGTATTGACTTGGTGAAGTCGTTGTTGATTTGAGAGCGGCTTCATGGCGTTTCCGGCGAAAGTAACACTTCCAAAATTTTGCCGGAAACTGAGCTTCAGCGCAATATCCGTTTCCGGCAAAACTACATTTATTTTTTATCGCCGGAAGCGTGCTTGCCTGCCAAACAGCCCTGACATCAGGCACATAGGGTTTGATTGCATGACCAACATAAGCGCATCGCGACGCGAGCACCTTTTGAACAAAATAAAAGCGGAACAGCAGGATTTTTCTCTGGTCTTGACTCGCTGTGGCCTGAAGCGATTGCAAGAATCCGGCATTTAGCGAACGGCCCAGTGTGTTTGGTGATGCCAACAAACCAGACAGAACCTAACGCGGCGCGGCGATCATCTCGCTGAGCATCAGGCGGGTGCGGTATAGGTTGGCACGAATCGAGCCCAAATCAGCGCGGTCGTTGTCGGTCACGTCACTGAGCAGGCCGTGGCGGATGGCGGGGAACAGGCCGTAGCCTGGTTCGATGTAGTTATCCGCCATGCCAACCTTGGTTTCGACCCCTACGCTCCAGCGGTCACGGCCACGCAGGGTAACGGGGCCGATAGGCACCGACTCTTTGGGGCCTATCGGAAAGAAAAAGTTGAACCCCGCGAAAGATCGCTTGTAAGGCGTGATCTCATTGCCAGGCCCGGTGGTGCGGTAAAAAAAGCGCACCATGCCATCACCAAACCGGTGGCTTGACTCGAGCAAATAACCGGGGTCGTTGTTGAGAAAAGTACCTGCGCTCAAAATCATGTCCCAGCGGCCCGGCACAGCGGCGTAGCGGGCCGTCAAAACATGCGGGTTGAGCGCCTTGTTGGTACCAACTAATTTGTAGTTCCCCAGGGTGTCCGATACACGCAAACGGCCCTCCGGGGTGGACCAGGTCAAGCGCACAGACTGCCCCTGAACATTTGACGCCAATTGCCCGGCAGACACCTCGGCCCACAACCGGTCAACCAACGGCCGGGTGTAGTTCAGCATATTGGCCCCCAGCGCAGTTTTTTCGCCCATGCCGACACGCCGGAAGTAACTGTTGGGGTCCTGAAAATCGTCTGACTCTTGTAACAAATGGGTGTAGTTGCCCTGCCACAACAGGCCCTTGGCCAGTTGGAGTTCCCAGCCCGTGGAAACTGCCCCGGAATAGTCAAACACGCCAAATTCAGTGCCCACGGTGTAAGAGGCGCTAGGGCTGATCTCGATTTGGGGAAACAAAGACTGGTCATGCGCGTCCCGAACATCCCAGACCACGCTGGCGAGTTGCTTCTCTAGGGCAAGGGTATCGACGCCCCAGTCAAGCACGAGTTGCTCGCCACAGCGGCTCTGGCCGGCTTTGAAAGCCTCAATGCAGTCCTTAGAAGTACCAACCGACAGCACCGGTATACCCAGTGAGGTCAGCACCAGTTGCACCGGCGCGCCAGCAGCGGCCGGGCCACGCAGCCAAGCCGCCAAAGCCACACCCGCGGCGTCCATGCGGTTTTTTCGCCAGCGCCGGGGCTCGGCCTTGACCCACCAGCGCCCCTGCGACTGCGCCACCGAAATATGTGAAAAACCATAACGGGCCAAGACTTCGGCCTGCAGCTCGGCCTGTTCGCGCCGCTGGGCTCGGGTCGACAGGCTAGCCAATGTATCCACCACCGGCGCAGGTAGGGGAGGCGGGGTCAGCGCCGCTGGGCTTGGAACGAGGGCTGGCGCCAGCGCTAGGCTTGAGGCGGCCAATGCGGCTGAGGTCGGTGTTGCCGCTGCG
>CAMDHL010000294.1 GCA_945898105.1 Comamonas sp. lk
GACCTGACGCCGCCCAAAGAAATTTTGCACGCCATGCAGCAGCAAATTACCGCCGAGCGCGAAAAGCGCGCCCTGATCGCCGCCTCCGAAGGCCGACGTCAGGAACAGATCAACATCGCCACCGGCGAGCGCGAGGCCTTTATCGCCCGGTCCGAAGGCGAGAAACAAGCCGTAATCAACAAGGCCGCCGGCGAAGCCGCCTCCATCACCGCCGTGGCCAACGCGACCGCCGAAGCGATTGAACGCATCGCTGCCGCCATCCGCCAACCCGGAGGCGAACAAGCCGTGCAACTCAAAGTTGCAGAACGCGCGGTGGACGCTTATTCCCGTGTAGCCACCGACGCGACTACCACGCTGATCGTGCCTAGCAATATGAGCGAAGTGTCGGCCTTGATTGCTTCGGCGATGAAGATGGTGCAGGTGGGGAAGTAAGACCCAAGGCTTTACGCGTCCAGGCTTGTCGCATCACAACGTTCGCGACAAGCACAGGACGCTTACGATTTTGAAAAGCAACATTCAATTGCCCACTTTTCACTTAGCGCAAGTCAACGTTGCCCAGGCGAAAGCCGATATGGATTCGGATCTTATGCAAGGCTTCGTTTCACGCCTTGACGAAATCAACGCCCTCGCAGAAAGCGCGGAGGGATTTATCTGGCGACTTCAGGAAGATAGCGGGAGTGCAACCGCGATCCGCGTGTTTGATGATCCGTTGCTTCTTATCAATATGAGCGTTTGGGCCAACCTAGAAGCGTTAAAGCACTATGTTTACAAGTCCCTCCACGTCGAGCTGATCAAGGATCGCGAGGTCTGGTTCAACAAAATGGGAGAGTCACACCAAGCGCTATGGTGGATTCCGGTGGGCCACATTCCAAGCACTGAAGAAGCCCAAAAAAAACTGGAATACTTAAGAAAAAACGGACCCAGCGCGGACGCCTTTACCTTTGCTAAGCCATATCCGACGCCGATGCCACCTTGATGTGAAATGGCTAAGCGAACGGTCCGGGCTATTGCCCCTACCTCAGCGCCAAACCCTACTTCCCCCCCAAGCCCATAGCCCGCGTAATCACTTCCTTCATGATTTCATTCGTGCCGCCGTAAATGCGCTGCACGCGGGCGTCGGCGTAGGCGCGGGTGATGGGGTATTCCCACATGTAGCCGTAGCCGCCAAAGAGTTGCACGCACTCGTCCATCACTTTGCATTGCATGTCCGAGCACCAGTATTTGGCCATGCTGGCGGTGGCGGTGTCCAACTTGTCTTGCAGTAATAGCTCGGTGCATTTATCCACAAACACGCGGGCAATTTGCACTTGGGTTTGCAGCTCGGCCAAGGTAAAGCGCGTGTTCTGAAAACTACCCACGGCCTGGCCGAATACTTTGCGCTCTTTCACATAGTCCACCGTCCAGTCGATGGCGGCTTGCGCAGCGGCCACCGCGCTGATGGCAATTTGTAGGCGCTCCCAGGGCAGTTGTTCCATCAGGCAAATGAAGCCTTTGTTTTCCAGTGCGTCGCCGCCCAACAGGTTCTCGGCGGGCACGTGCACTTGGTTAAAAAATAGCTCGGACGTATCTTGCGCCTTCAGGCCCATTTTTTTCAGGCGCTTACCCACCGAAAAGCCGGGCATGCCGCGTTCCACCAGCAACAGGCTTGTCCCTTTGGCCCCGGCCGCGGGGTTGGTCTTGGCGACCACAATCACCATGTCCGCATGCCAGCCGTTGGTGATAAAGGTTTTGCTGCCGTTCAGGATATAGCTGCCATCGGCTTGTTTCAGTGCGGTGGTTTTAATGCCTTGCAAGTCCGAACCAGCTGCGGGCTCACTCATCGCGATCGCGCCAATCATGGCGCCGCTGGCCATAGCGGGCAGGAACTTGGCTTTTTGCACCTCAGTGCCATAGCGCTCGATATAAGGCGCCACGATTTCGTTATGCAGGGTGTAGCCAATGCCTGAAAACCCCGCCCGGCCCAGCTCTTCCATCTGTATGACCGAATACAAGCGGTCCGCGCCCGAGCCGCCATAGGCATCGGGCATGGACATGCACAAAAAGCCGTTTTCGCCGGCCTTGTTCCATACCGCCCGGTCTACATAACCCTGCTCCTCCCAATCGGCGTGGAAGGGAGCGATTTCCTTGTCAATAAAACGTCTGAAGCTGTCGCGAAAGGCTTCGTGGTCTGGGGAATAGAGCGAGCGTTCAATCATGGTGAGGGCTTTTCACATTAGTCATGCAAGGGACATACAAGGCGGGCGGTAGCCTGCGCTTACCGTTTTCAGAACAATATACTCCACCGCAGAAGGCGTTGGCCCCGCCTCGCGCACAGCCACCCCCAGCATTTATCGGGCAATTGCGCCCTATTCCACAGGAGACCGACCATGACCGAAGCCTATGTGTTTGACGCCATCCGCACACCCCGCGGCAAGGGCAAAAAAGACGGCAGCCTGCACGAAGTCAAGCCCATCAACCTACTCTCAGGTTTGCTCAGCGACCTGCAAAAACGCCACCAGTTTGATACCGCCATGGTGGACGATGTGGTGATGGGCGTGGTCTCGCCCGTTGGCGAGCAAGGCAGCGTGATCGCCAAGGTGGCAGCGCTCAAGGCCGGTTGGGACTTTCAATGCGCTGGGGTGCAGATCAACCGCTTTTGTGCATCGGGCCTGGAGGCCGTGAACATGGCGGCGCAAAAAGTGCGCTCGGGCTGGGAAGACCTGGTGGTGGCCGGCGGCGTAGAAAGCATGAGTCGCGTACCCATTGGCTCGGACGGCGGTGCTTGGGCGCAAGACCCCGAAACCAATATGCAAACCGCGTTTGTGCCCCAAGGCATTGGCGCTGATTTGATTGCCACCATGGAAGGCTTTAGCCGCACCGACCTGGATACCTACGCCCTCGAATCGCAGCGCCGCGCTGCGCATGCCCAAGCCCAGGGCTATTTCGAACATTCCATCATGCCGGTGCATGATGCCGTGGGCAATGTGATTTTGGACAAAGACGAGTTCATCAAGCCGCGCACCACTTTGGAAGGCCTGGCCTCGCTCAAACCCGCTTTCGAGCAAATGGGCGCCATGGGCTTTGACCAGGTTGCGTT
>CAMDHL010000295.1 GCA_945898105.1 Comamonas sp. lk
GCGCGCTGGGAGGACATGATGCCCTACACCACCGGCGCGTTCGTGCTGTTCGGCCTGGGCTCAGTGCCTTCAGGACGCTTGGGCGATCTATGGGGCCGGCGCCGCATGATGCTGGTGTTCTTCTTTGGCATGGGCTTGTCCGCGCTGGCTGTGGCCTGCACCCGCACACCCACCGAGATGGCCATCGCCTTGGTAGTGATGGGCGCTTTTTCTTCGATTTACCACCCGGTCGGTATTCCCATGCTGGTGCAAAGCGCGGCGCGTCCCGGCTGGACTATTGGTGTGAATGGGCTGGCGGGCAATTTGGGAATTGCCACGGCGGCTTTGTCCACCGGTTTTTTGGTGGAACATTTCGGCTGGCGCGTGGCCTTTGTGGTGCCTGCGCTGGTATGCATGGGCTTGGGCCTGCTGTTTGCTTGGCAAGCCCCGGCTGAGTCCGCCACGCCCGCACGCAGCCGCTCTGCCAGCGTGACAATGCCCAAGACCCTGGTGCTGCGCACTTTTCTGGTGATGGTGATTACCGCCACCACGACCAGCTTGTTGTTCAACTTCACCACTAACGGCAACGCCCAATTGTTGGCCGATCGATTGCAAGGCTTGGTCAGCGACCCTTCCACATTGGGCATGTTGCTGGCGGGGGTCTATGCCATTGGATCACTGGCGCAACTGGTGGTCGGGCGCTTGCTGGACCGGGTGGCGGTCAAGCCTTTGTTTGTGGGCATTTTGATTTTGCAGTGCCTGGCTTTTGCCGTAGCCTCACAAACTAGTGGCTGGCAGTGGTACCTGGCCGCTATCGGCTACATGGTGATGGTGTTTGCCGCCATACCGTTTAGCGACGCCATGGTGGTGCGATATATCGATGATTCCATGCGCTCGCGTGTAAGCGGTACGCGCATTGCAATTTCCTTTGGTATCAGCTCGATGGCGGTGTATTTACTCGGGCCATTGGTCAAAGCGGCGGGCTTTGATACCTTGATGACCTTGATGGCCTGCATTGCGGCCACCGGTGTGCTGGCTGTGCTGTGGTTGCCCGGTCAGGAAAGCATACGCCGAGCGCAGGCCTTGGCACAAACGCCCACTGCGGCGTAAGTCGACCCTTTGGCGGGCTTTGCCCAATAAGGGCTCTGGACGAACCAGGCCGACCGCTGCCAAGCAAACTGGGCGCTTAGCTGTCCCTCGCTAAATGCTTTATTCCGGTTCGATTTTGGCGTCGCGCACCACCTTGCCCCAGCGCGGCGATTCGGCTTTAATTAGTGCGGCAAATTGTTCAGGCGTACCGCCAGCAATTTCATTGCCTTGGCCCAGCATTTTTTCGCGCAAATCGGGGTCTTGCAGCGCCTTGTTACAGGCCGCGTTCAAAGTTTTGAGGATGTCGGCGGGCAAGCCTTTGGGGCCTATCAGGCCCTGCCAGTTCAATACTTCTACCGCCGGGTAACCCTGTTCGCCCATAGTGGGCAGGTCTGGCAACAGGGGCGATCGGGTTTTGCTGGTGATGGCCAAGCCGCGTAAACGGCCGCCTTTCATCGCCGGCATGGCGGTGTACATCTGCTCGAACATCATTTGCACCTGTCCGCCCATCAAATCGTTGGTACCGGCAGCGCCGCTTTTGTAGGGTACGTGGATCATGTCGACGCCGGCCGAAAACTCGAACAAGGCGCCACTCAAATGGTGCGTGCCACCGATGCCACCTGATGCATAGCTCAATTTGCCTGGTGCTGCTTTGGCCGCAGCCACCACGTCTTTGACCGTTTTGTAAGGAGAGTCGGTAGGCACCATCAGGATTAAAGGCCCGCGTTCAATCAGCGCGATCGGGGTGATGTCAGCAGCAGCGTCAAAGTTAAGTTTTTTGAATAACGCGTGGTTCACGGCCAGCGGTGCGAAGTTGCCCATGCCGATGGTGTAACCGTCTGGCTTGGCTTTGGCAATGACCTCAGTCCCGATATTGCCCCCCGCGCCCGCCTTGTTATCTACGATGATGGACTGCCCCAGTATTTCGCTCATGAGCTTGGCGAGTTGGCGCGAGCGCAAGTCCGCATTGCCACCGGCGCCGTAGGGGCAGATCCAGCTAATCGTTTTACTGGGGTATTTTTCCTGTGCCAAGGCTAGACCGGGAAATACGCTTGCGACACCGGCCGCTTGCAAAAGATGACGACGCTGCATGGGGGAAAACTCCTTGATGTTCATGAGGGCTTGGCCGAACATTGTGCCATTGCTTGGTTATGTATTTTTGAATCAATTAATTGAAAGAAATGTGTGTCGCGTGTCGAGGCCCTAGCGCTGCCAATGGCTTGGTCGTCGCGTTTCGTGCCGGTTTGGCAATAGCGGTATATTGGGACGATGGCTCAGTCGACGGGCCTTACGCATGCAGTAAAGGGAAAAAAGTGGTTCCAGCAATTGTTATTTTGATTCTTCTGGCCGCCGGTGGTGGTGCATGGTTGGGCTATCGCGCGGGTTACCGGCGTGGTTGGAAAGCCCGCGATGACCGAGACGCGCATGAAGGGCAAGACTGATGTCGGCGCCAGCCTCGATCCTGACGCGCACTGCGGGTAAACGGCACGGGCCCATTACCCGTGTTTTCAGTCCTGGGGATCTGGGTGAGTTGCTCAAGCCCTTTGTGTTTTTGGATTACCTGGAAGCGCCGGGCGGCGGCGGACCCAATTTTGGTTTCCATCCGCATTCCGGCATCGCCACGCTGACCTTCCCTTTGAGCTTTGACATCGAGCATGAAACCTCACAAGGCCAGATAGACCGGGTGCGGCGCGGCGGCATCGAGTGGATGATGGCCGGTGGCGGCATTTGGCATCGTGCCAAGCCGCTGGGCGAAGAGGTGATTCGCGGTTTTCAAATCTGGTTTTCCATGCCACCCTCGCATGAAAACGCAGAGCCTTCAGCACTATTTATCCAGCCGGAAAATGTGCCGGGTTCCGGCCCGGTCACCGTGCTGCTGGGCAGCTATGGCGAGGCACGCAGCGCTATTCCCGCACCTTTTGATGCCAACTACCTTTGGGTGCAATTGCGCGACGGCGAACGTTG
>CAMDHL010000296.1 GCA_945898105.1 Comamonas sp. lk
ATAGCTTTCGGATTGTCCAGCGTGCGCGGGCCCTGAGGGCGGCGGCGCTGCGAGGCGAGGGCTGATTATCGCCGCAAGCGCTTCCCCCGGCGTCCCGCTGGTTTTGGGCGGGTTCACCTTACTAAGCTTGGCGTTTACAACCCCCGGCGCGGTAAGCTGATTTGTGACCAGGTTCGCGGCTCTGCCCAACGGCGGGGGATCAGTAAAAGTCAGTCGTCTATGGACGCGCTCCAGCGCGCGTCCAGGCCTTTTTGCAGGTCGCGCCGGTCACGCTTGGTGGGACGACCATGGTTCAGAGCGTCTGCTGGTTCGGCGTGCAGGCGCCGATGTTCCTGCATGGCCAGGCGCGCGCTGATACTTTCTGCACTTTCCTCATACAAGGCCTGCGCCACGGGCGCCGGGCCGCGCACTGCGCTAAGGCCTTTGACGGTGATGGTGCGCGGAATTTTGGCCTGCCAAACCGTCAGGATATCGCCCGGGCGCACCTCTCTCGAGGCCTTGATGTTTTGTTTGGCGATTTGCACATGGCCTTTATTCACCTCATCGGTGGCCAGTGAGCGGGTCTTGAAAAAGCGTGCCGCCCATAGCCATTTGTCGATGCGCACACTGTCCATGGTGGGTCGTTCTCTTATTTGTCGTTCAAAGCTCGGACTAAGCGCGTCCGGCGCCTCGGGGTTGCGCATTGACCCAGGCATCGAACACGCGCACATCGATTTCTGTCTTCAGCCGCTCATAGGCGTGCTGCGCGGGGGGGTAATGGCGGCGCAAAAAATTGAGCCATTGTTTCAACCGTCCTGCTTGCTGCCGCGACTCCAGACGCGTGCGCACCAATTGCCAAAAATGCCCCAAATGCTCTTGCACTCCCGGCCAGTCCAGACCTGGTGCATGCGGGCTTTGCTGCGCCAAGGTTGACCGCGTGGTCTGCGTGGTGGTCGCCAAAATTTCCAATGCCAGGCCGGGGTTGCTGACCATGCCGCGCCCCAGCATCAGCGTGTTGCAGCCCGATTCCAAGCGGCATTGCTGCGCGTGCTGCGCGTTCCAGATTTCGCCGTTGGCGATCAGCGGCGTGCGCACCCGCGCGCGGATGTCTGCGATGCGGTGCCAGTAGGCTGGCGGGCGGTAGCCATCGGCGCGGGTACGCGCATGCACCACAATTTCACCCGCGCCGCCTTCCTGTAAGGCCAGGGCGCATTCCTCGGCGCGGCGGTCGTCCGCAAAGCCCAGACGCATCTTGGCCGATACCATCTGGTGGGCTGGCACTGCGCTGCGAACGGCCTTGACGATAGCAAACAAAAGCTCCGGGTCCTGCAAAAGTGCGGCTCCACCGCCGTGCCGGTTTACTACTTTGGCGGGGCAGCCGAAATTGAGGTCCACGCCATCAGCGCCCATGCCGGCCACGCGACCTGCGTTATCGGCCAGACAGGCCGGGTCGGAGCCCAGCAGCTGCGGGCGCACCGGCACACCAGCAGCAGTCCGACCTCCGTTCAGCAACTCGGGTACGACTCGTACAAACACGCGCTCCGGCAGCAAGGTGTCGGTCACGCGAATGAACTCCGATACGCATCGGTCTATGCCGCCAACGCGGGTCAGCACGTCGCGCAACACAAAGTCGAGCAATCCCTCCATCGGGGCCAGGATGATGGCCATCGTGCCCAGGTTCCGTTAACGCTGCGCGCCCAAGGCCAGCGCGGCCTGGCGCGATTGTTCGAGAGCCTGTACATCCGGCGGCGCATCCACCGGCCAGCCGCCCAAATGTTGGCGCGCCACGGCAGCCAGCGCGTCTATGCCCGGAGCACCGTCGTTGAGGCAGGGGATGTAGTGAAAGGCTTTGCCGCCGGCCTCCAAAAACGCATGGCGCGCTTCCATATTGATTTCTTCTAGCGTCTCCAAGCAGTCGCTGGTAAAGCCCGGGCAGACCACATCGACCCGCCCGACGCCGGACTGTCCCATCGCGATCAGCGTGGGCTCGGTGTAGGGCTCCAGCCATTTGGCTCTGCCAAGGCGGCTTTGAAAGGTCACTTTGTACTGGTCTTTGCCCAAGCCCAGGCTATCTGCTAAGAGGCGTGCAGTCTTGAAGCATTCACAGTGGTAATGGTCGCCTAAATGCAGGGTGCGTTCGGGTACGCCATGAAAACTCATGACCAATACATCCGGGCGTCCATGTTCTTGCCAATATGCCAGTACTCCGTTCTTCAGAGCGGCGATATAGGTAGGGTGGTCGTGGTACTGGTTGATAAACCGAAACTCTGGGATGGCACGGGTGCTGGCGGCCCATTGGTAGACGGCGTCAAACAGGCTGGCGGTGGTAGTGGCTGAATACTGGGGGTAGGCCGGTAGCAGCAGCACACGGGTTACGCCCTCGGCTTTTAACGCTTCCAACTGGGAGGGAATGGACTGGCTGCCGTAGCGCATGGCCCAGCGGACGCGCACATGCAGGCCCAAGGTCTGCAAGTTTTTCTCCAGCAAAACGGCTTGCTTTTCGGTCCAGATCTTCAGCGGCGAGCCTTCGGCGGTCCAAATGCTGGCGTATTTGGCCGCCGACTTGGCCGGGCGGAATCGCAAAATGATGCCATGCAAGATCAGTAACCAAACCAGACGCGGAATCTCGACCACGCGGTGATCGCTTAAAAACTCGGCCAAATAGCGGCGTACGGCAGGCGCAGTAGGGGCGTCTGGGGTTCCCAAATTGCAATACAGCACCGCAGTCTGCGCGGCTTGCCCGTGGGAAAAAGGGGGTTCTTTGTTGAAAGGCATGCAGTATTCTCGCCCACCTATGCTTGATGCCTCAAAAATCCGCGCTATCTCCCTGGACCTGGACGACACTTTGTGGCCGGTGTGGCCGACTATCGCCCGGGCCGAAATCCAGATGCAGGACTTTTTGCGCCCGCAGGCACCAACCACTGCTGCCTTGATGGCCGACCCCCAGGCGCGGGCGCAATTGCGTGACGCCGTGGTCAGCGCGCAACCGGGTAGCGCCCACGATATGAGCGCGCTGCGTTTGCGCATGATTGAACT
>CAMDHL010000297.1 GCA_945898105.1 Comamonas sp. lk
ATGGAGCAGTATGTGCGTGATGCACGTATCAACATGATTTACGAAGGCACCAACACCATCCAGTCGCTGGATTTGCTGGGCCGTAAAATTCTGGGCAACAACGGCGCGACGTTGCGAAAATTCGGCAAACTGGTGATGCAATTGGCGCAAGAGGAAGCGGCGAATGAAAAAATGACTGAGTTCATCAAACCCGTGGCCGATCTGGGCCAGCAAATGACGCAATTCACCATGGACATTGCCATGAAAGGGATGCAAAACCCGGATGAAGTCGGCGCGGCAGCGGTGGACTATTTACGCGTTGCCGGCCATTGGACACTGGGCTATTTTTGGGCTCGCTCGGCGCAAGTGGCATTGCGCCAGATTGCAGCTGGCTCTACCGATACTTTCTATCTAGGCAAACTACAAACCGCGCGCTTTTATTTTGCCAAACTCTTTCCAGAAACTACCAGCCTGATGCAAACCGCCCGCCAGGGTAGTGCAGTACTGATGGATACGGATGCGGCGCTGGTGTAATCGAATACACATCTTTCTTTTTTCAAAATACAAACTTTCAGGAGATCGCAGAATGAACAGAATCCTTATCGCTGGCGTACTCGTTTGCATCAGTGGATTGGCCGCAGCCCAAGTAACGCCGATTGGCCTCTGGAACACAATTGATGACGCTACCGGCAAACCTAAAGCGGAAGTGCGAATTGTGGCTAACGCTTCAGGCGAACTCTCTGGTACGGTTATCCGTGGTTTAGAGGTGGCTCCGGATCCCGAACCCAATTGCAGTAAGTGCACTGATGACCGCAAAGGGAAGCCGAAAATTGGTCTAGAAATTATTCGAGGTGGGAAAAAATCGGATGACAAAGACGTATGGGAAGGTGGAAGAATTCTGGACCCCAACAATGGCACCGACTACCGACTGCGCCTCACGCCAATCGATGGTGGAAAAAAGCTTGAAGTACGCGGTTATGTTGGTACCCCTATGCTCGGGCGCACGCAAACCTGGGTGAGAGTTGAATAAATTGACGACTCCGCATCCTTTTGACCAAGCGCTGGAATTAAAGCCCTGGGATGATGGCATTCTCTTAGGGCATGCAACGCCGGCCTGGGCCAATATGGTTGGCCCGTTCGGCGGCATCACAGCCGCTACGGTGGTCCGTGCCATCATGGACCATTCTCAGTGTCTTGGCACTCCGCTGTCCCTGACGATAAATTATGTCGCTGGTATTGCCTTGGGCCCTTACCACTTGCATCTCAAAGTGGCGCGTACCAACCGTTCGACACAGCACTGGATCTTTGAAATTCAGCAGGAACAGCCAGATGGCACACAGGCCTGCGTGCTGACCGGAACGGCGCTGACAGCGGCGCGGCGCAGTACCTGGGGGGTGAGTGATGTGCCCATGCCTATCGTGCGTCCGCCCCTAGAGGTGCCGGTGGTGCAGATGCCCAGCACGGTCGAATGGTTTTCCCGGTACGAGATGCGCAACCTTGTCGGCCCACTGCCCCAACAATGGGACGGTCAGGAAAGCAAATTGCTACCGGAGTCGGCGAGTACAAGTTGTTTGTGGGTGCGTGATAGTGCCGGTCGTGCGCTCGACTACCCGGCCATTGCCGCCTATGCGGATATCTTTTTTCCGCGCGTTTGGTTGCGCCGTCACAAGCATGTGCCCGCAGGTACGGTTTCTATGACGGTGTATTTCCATGCCGATGCGCAGCAGCTAAATCAAACCGGCGGCGGATACCTTTTGGCGCAAGCGCGCGGGCAGGTGTTTCGCGATGGTTTTTTTGACCAGAGTGGCTATTTGTGGAGTGAGGACGGCACCATGCTGGCCACGACACATCAACTGGTGTATTTCAAGGAATAAGGTGTCCCGCAGGGATGGCATGTATGCAAGACGTATTAAAAGATGTTTCCGAAGGCGTCATGACCTTAACCCTGAACCGGGTGGACAAGAAAAATGCGCTGACCCAGGCCATGTACGGCTTTATTGCTGATGCCATGCTGGAGGCTGCGGCCGCGCCCGGCGTGCATGTGCTTGTTTTGCAGGGCGATCCGGTGATTTTCAGTGCGGGTAACGACATCGCCGATTTCCTGGCGCGCGCCCCATCGGCAGACGCGGCCGACTCCGATGTGTCGCGTTTTCTGCGCGGTATCGCCGCCTTCCCCAAGCCTTTGGTGGCATCGGTATGCGGCCCGGCCGTAGGTGTGGGAACCACCATGCTGTTTCATTGCGACCTGGTGTATGCCGGGGATAACGCTGCTTTTTCCATGCCCTTTGTCAACCTGGGTTTGTGCGCCGAGGCGGCTTCGAGCCTGCTGGCGCCCCAATTGATGGGATACCACCGCGCTTCCGAGGCCTTGCTCTTGGGCGAGCCCCTGATGGCCGAGATGGCGCTGGAGATTGGCTTGGTCAACCGGGTAGTTCCACCCTCGGAGGCCAATGCATTGGCGCGTAGGCAGGCGCTAAAGCTCGCCGCCAAGCCGTTGCCGGCCCTCATGGAAACCAAGCGTCTGATGAAAAAGGGCCAGCTGGCGCAGGTGCTGGCACAGATGGCCGAGGAAGGTGCGACCTTCGGCCGCTTGCTACAGTCACCGCATGCCAAGGAAGCTTTCTCGGCATTTTTGGAAAAACGCAAACCTGATTTTTCCGCGCTGTAAACGCGGTGTATGGCCCATGCAGGTTGGGTGTGTGGCCACCGCGCACACGCCCATTGGCTAGACAGGTGACAATCACTCTATGTCTACTTCCGACTTGTCCCCCGACAGCGGTCATGGCGCCGAGCAAGATTTGCCAATTGCTGAAGCCGCTTTGACCTCTGCTTTGCAGCCTTCGGTCGCCGTATCCAAGGATGGGTCCGCGCAATTGACCGCCGCCGCAGCGCGCAAGCGCTCGACTGCGCCGCTGGAGGATATTGTTTTCGAAGAAGAGTTTGTCAACGGGCTAAAGAAAATATTCGAAGAAATGATTTCTTTCAACCGAGTACTGGGCCTCAAAATCCATGACTTGGGGCCGGCGCAGGT
>CAMDHL010000298.1 GCA_945898105.1 Comamonas sp. lk
TCTGACGTGTGCCGAGGCCGTGGTCACCATGCGTGCGGAAAACGCGGTCGAGCTGGGCGGCGAGGATGCGGCCCGTATGCAAAAGCTGCTAGATGTGCTGGAAGACCTTGACGACGTGCAGGAAATTTTTCATAACGCAGATCTATGAACATTCTGGTTATTGGCGGCGGTGGTCGCGAACACGCCTTGGCATGGAAGCTGGCCCAGTCGCCCAAAGTGCAAATGGTCTATGTGGCCCCCGGTAACGGCGGCACCGCGACGGATATACGCCTGAAGAATCTGCCGATCACCGACATCGTGCAACTGCGCCAGTGGGCACAAGAGCACAAAATTGAACTTACGGTGGTCGGCCCAGAAGGGCCTTTGGCGGCGGGCGTGGTGGACGAGTTCCGCGCGCACGGGTTGCGCATTTTTGGCCCAACCCAAGCAGCGGCGCAACTGGAAAGCTCTAAGGCGTTTTCCAAGTCCTTTATGGCGCGCCACGGCATCCCGACCGCGCGCTTTGAGGTGTTTTCGGACCTGGTGGCGGCGCATGCCTATGTGGACCGTATGGGTGCGCCCATCGTGGTCAAGGCGGATGGTCTGGCGGCCGGCAAGGGCGTGGTGGTTGCGAGCAACTTAGCCCAGGCGCATGAGGCGGTGGACTTCATGCTTAGCAACAATCCCTTTGGAAACGCAGGCGAGGGTGAAGCGCGCGTAGTTATCGAAGAATTTTTGCAGGGCGAGGAAGCTAGCTTTATCGTCATGTGCGATGGTCGTAATGTGCTGGCACTGGCCAGCAGCCAAGACCACAAGCGTTTGCAGGATGGCGACCAAGGACCGAACACCGGTGGTATGGGTGCCTACTCTCCTGCGCCGGTCGTCACCCCCAAAATTCATGCACGCGCTATGCAAGAGGTGATCTGGCCCACGATACGCGGCATGGAAAAAGACGGCATTCCGTTTACCGGCTTTTTGTACGCTGGTCTGATGGTCAGCCCCGATGGTGCGGTGAAAACATTGGAATTTAATTGCCGTATGGGTGACCCAGAAACCCAGCCCATCATGGCGCGTCTGAAAACGGATTTGGTTGATGTGCTTTGGGCTGCTACTGACAGCGGACAGGGACTGGCCGACATGCAGCTGGAGTGGGATCGGCGCATCGCGCTGGGCGTGGTCTTGGCTGCTGCCGGTTACCCGGATAAGCCGCGTGGCGGTGATGCCGTTACTGGTTTGCCCGCCGAGTCGCCGGATTTGGTGGTGTTCCATGCGGGCACGCGCTTGCAGGACGATGGATTGCGCACCAGTGGTGGCCGGGTGTTGTGCGTCACAGCCTTAGCCGACTCGGTTCGCTCGGCGCAAAGCCGGGCTTACGAGGCCATTGGCCAAATCCGGTTTGAGGGCATGCAGTGGCGCAGTGACATTGGCTTTCGGGCGCTTAAGCGCTGATTGAGGCGAACCACAGAAATCAACATAGGAAAACCGACCATGCTTGCCGCCACTACTGAAAACGTCCGCCATTACCTGCTCGACTTGCAAGCACGCTTAACTGGCGCGGTGTCGGCCATGGATGGCGGCAGCTTTGTCGTGGACCCTTGGAGCAAGCCGGCGGGCGAGGCATTGCAAGGCGACGGCATCACCCAGATATTGGAAGGCGGTCCGGTGTTTGAGCGTGCCGGGGTGGGCTTTTCGCAGGTGCGTGGCCCACGTCTGCCGCCCAGTGCGACCCAGCACCGGCCCGAGTTGGCGGGCTCGGGCTTTGAAGCGATTGGCGTATCGCTGGTGTTTCATCCCCGCAACCCCTACGCGCCCACGGTGCATATGAATGTGCGCATGCTGGCCGCCAAAGCGCCCGATGGCAGTCCAGTGTGCTGGTTTGGCGGCGGCATGGACTTGACACCCATTTATGGTTTTGAAGAGGACGCAGTGCATTTCCACCAGAGCTGCAAAACTGCCTTAGACCCCTTTGGCGCCGATAAATACCCGCGCTTTAAAACTTGGTGTGATGAGTATTTTTTCCTGAAACACCGTAACGAGCCACGCGGCATCGGTGGCGTGTTTTTTGACGATTTTTCTGAGCTGGGCCAGGACGGCAGTTTTGCCATGCTCCGCGCTTTGGCAGATTCTTTTGTAAGCGCTTATTTTCCGATCGTGCAGCGGCGCAAAGACATGGCCTTTACCGAACGCGAACGCGCTTTTCAGTTGTACCGCCGCGGTCGTTATGTAGAGTTCAATCTGGTGTGGGACCGGGGCACGCATTTCGGCTTGCAATCGGGCGGACGCACCGAGTCGATTTTGCTTTCAATGCCGCCGCAGGTGAGCTGGTCTTACCAACATCAGCCCGAACCGGGCAGCCCGGAAGCGGCTTTGTACCAGCGGTTTCTGGTACGACGGGACTGGGTTTGAGCGCAACTGAACGCATTGGCGTTTTCGGCGGCGCGTTTGACCCGCCGCATACCGGGCACCTTGCACTTGCCAGGGCCGCGTTGGCGCAGCTGGATTTATCGCAATTGCGCATCGTGCCCACTGGGCAGGCCTGGCATAAAGCGCGTGTACTTTCCGATCCAACGTGCCGTTTAGAAATGTGCCGCTTGCTCTTTGCGCCGCTTCCCGACGTGCTGGTTGACGACAGTGAAATACGCCGCGCAGGGCCGAGCTATACCGTGGACACCCTGGAGGCTCTCCATGCGCAAAGGCCAGCCGCGCGCCTTATGCTCTTAATAGGCCAGGACCAAGCGGTAGGCTTGCCCCAGTGGCATCGGGCCGACGAATTAGCCTCGCTGGCTATAATTTGGGTCGCTGTCCGTCCCGATGCGACGGGCCAAGTGGCTCCGCTGGACCCTGAATTGCGCGCCCGATTCTCTTTGCATACCCTGCCCATGGCGGCCCAAGCCGTCAGTTCCACCGACATCCGCGAGCGCATAGCCCGCAGTCAAAGTACCCAAGCGCTGCTCACCGAGCCGGTTGCGCGCTATATTGCAGACCACCACCTTTACCCGACGCCCTGATGACCACTTCCCCCGCCAAC